>JAFVOQ010000034.1 GCA_017505785.1 Clostridia bacterium | reverse complement strand
GCTTGCAAAATGCGGTTGTTTAAACCGCAAAGGGTATTTCATGAGGCGCCGCATATCTTTGGATAAGCAATCACAATACGCGCCTCAAACACCATATCATGCCGAGATCACGCCTTCCGCATCTAAATGACTCAGCCCCTTTTGCTTTGTTTTGTTTTTTCGTTATCTGTCCTTAATCGCGTCAACGGGCTTCTTCCTTGCAATGCTGCGCACAGGCAGGAAGGAGGCAAGTGCCGCCACCAAAATACTTACACCAAGCATAATGATGATCTGCAATGCGCCAAACGACAAAAGTGTGATATTAATGCCCGAATTTCTCATGTAGTAATTGAGCACCATAACAGCGGCAACCGATGTGGCAACCGCCAACAGGAAGTTGATAAGCGCAATGATAAACGCCTCGCTAAAGAAGATCTTAAATACGTCAGACGAGCGCGCACCAACCGCACGAAGAATACCGATATCACGTTTCTTGTAGGAAATAGAGGTGCTGATAAAGTTCATCAGCAGGAGTGCCGAGAAGAGTGCGAGGCCAAGGCCTACCCATACAAACACCTGCGCGAGGATCTCGATGATCTCATTAAAGCTGCCAAGCGTGTACATCACGGCGTTTTGCATTTCAAACAGGAAATCGGTAGTATGCACGTCGGAATAGGTAAGCTCAACCAGCTTTTGAATAGCATCGGCATCACCCGCACTGATCGGCGCAAGTGCAAAGGCATAGGAGCCGGGGGTGTGCTCAATGCGCTCCTCAGTATAATTCGGCACAAATACGTCACCGTCAAACGAAACCTTTTCCTGCTCCGCCTTCCAAGCGGTATATTCCTCGTAAATGGCATCACTGACCACCATATCGTCAGAGTCAGATTGCTCGGTGATAAAGAAGCCAACCACCTTGTGCTCACTGTAATCGGTTTTTTCTTCCCTAACTTGGTTACCCGAGCCGTCCCATGAGGAAGCCTCAAGCTTGAAAAGAAGACTGTTTACGGCAGTGAAAACATCTGCCATTGTCTGCCCTGTCATTGACAGATAAATGGTCATGGCACCTTCATAAAGTGCTGTGCGTGTGCCACCGAATTTACTTGAGTTATAGGTGTAATCCCAACGGTATTGACTCGTCAGACGTTCAATACGCTCGCTTTCACCCATGCCACGCCACTCGCTTACTCTGCCTTCCATACAATCGTTCACATAAGTGTTTACAAATGCAGGCAAAGGATCGCTACCGTTGACGATGTGATAGCCTTGCGACACAAAATAATCAGCCAAAAGCGCACCGGCATATCTGTCAACCATGGAATTGTAACTGATTTCTGCACCAAATTGCTCAAAGAGCCCAAGCATCTGCGACAAGCCGTATTCGCTCATGCTCACACCTGCGGGCAAGCCAAGTAAGGTGATAAGCGAATTTTTGATCACCGTGTTGCTTGCAAAGGCATTTTTCATATCGCCGTATGTATGCGTAGCGGCACCGGCAGGCGCGTAATCAGCACCGTCCCAGCCCCATCTCTCTTTCCAGTAATCGGCGGCAGTACCCCAGTACGAGCCACCGTACATATCGTTTGCATCCTGCATGACTACTGCTTCAAGCGTAGGATCTGCTGCCATGGCATCGGCAATGTACTTGTCGCGGTAGGCAAGCTTTGCCGCTTGTACGACATTATTATGCATCTTATACTCGGCAAACGATGCGTCTACTACGGGAGTAACCGCTGCTTCAAAGGCAGAAAGCTTTTCGGCGGGAAGCGACATCTCGGCACCGGGTAAAAACTCAGAATTTGCCAATTGCTTATAGGAAAGCAGCATTTCGTCAGCGGCAAGCGTATCCTTTGGCGCACCTTCAAACGTGATCTTATCCAGCTGAGGCAATACCGAGCTGCTGCCAACGCGCTGCAACCATGCGTTAACGGGAGCAGGATTGTCACCGTCAATCTCAGGCGCCTTGTAAAAGCTTAGAAGAAGATTGCTGTTAAAGCCACTCATATACTCGCCGAGCGATGAGCCGCCATAGTTCATGCCCATCATGGCAGTCATAGCATCAATATCATCCTTGTGGGCAAATGCCATGCCGTGGAAGCCGAAATCGCGCTCATATTTCACTTCCCTCTCAAGGAACATGTCAAGCAGGCTCGGATCCTCCTCGGGTCCTTGCACCTGATGCGTATCGTCAGAAGGCATAAGATTTTGATAACGGTCGTAATTAAAGTTGGTGTTAAGCACGCCAACGATAGTCAGCGTATACGCCTGTGACTCACTCAGGTTGGAATAACCGATATTGCGAATAGAAATAGTCTTGCCGATGATCGCCTCAGCGGTTACATCCTTACCCTCAATGGTAGTTGTGCCGTCGGTATAGCCGTATTGCTGCAGCTGGCGCAGGAAGAACTCGGTAATTACGACCTCGCCCTTATTGGCACGCCAATTACCGGCCATTAGCTGATATTCGGCAGGCAATTTTTCCTGATCGATATCAATAAGTCCTGCAATACGACCAGAGAATACCGAGTTGCTTTCGTATTGCTTGAAGACATGCTCCATATCAAAGTTTTGACTGTTGCTATAACTATCCACACGGTCATAGCCCGTAAACACGGGCAGGAAGTCAAGCCCTGTCAATTCCTTGAGCTTGGCAAGATCCGCATCATTCATGGCGTGAGACTCGTGCCAGCTGTACATTTCTCCGTCATCATAGGTGCTCGTGCGACGCACGCCCATGGTCATAGCGGCGGAACGGATCTCCGTATCAATGATCGACTGCGTTGCGGCGTTCACCTTTTCATATGCCGCCATTGAGCTCGACAGGCCGAACATTGCAAAAGAAATAAAGGAAAGGAGTATCGTCATCACCAGACGGAACTTCTTGTGCTTTAAGCCCGATGCGCCCATTTTAACGGCGTTCTTCATCGGGAGCTTGGAACGAATAAACTTTGTTTCGTCCTTTTCGTACTTCTTGGTTTTAATATCCTTTTGGGGATCGGTGCCCTCAAACACGGTGGTAGCTCCGTCCTTGGAAATACCTGCGGCTGAGCGAAGCTCGTCATTCACGCGCCCGTCGCCCGACAGCAGCACGTCGCCGCCCGCCTTTGCAAGGTAGGCATTGATCATGTCAAGATCGGCTGCGGTCAGCTTATAGCCGCTTTCAATGCGCAAAATGTTATCATTGATGCGGTGCACACCCTCGCTGATCTTTTCAGCCTGGTGCTCGTGCTTGGTCACGTCCTCGATGATCCTACCGTCTGCCATTTCAATGATACGGTCGGCATAACGCTCCGCAAAATCACGGTCGTGGGAAACGATAAGAACGAGCTTGGTCTTTGACAGCTCCTTTAAGGCATCAAAAATTTGCTTGCCCGTATTACTGTCAAGCGCGCCTGTCGGCTCGTCTGCCATGATGATCTGCGGCTCCTTTACCAGCGCACGTGCGATTGCCACGCGCTGCTTTTGACCGCCCGAAAGCTCATTGGGCTTGCGGTGTGCGTAGTTCAAGAGATCAACGGACGAAAGGATCTCGTTGATCTTTTCCTCGGTTGCCTTTTTGCCCTGCAGCTCAAGCGCAAGACCGATATTGGCACCCACAGTAAAGTCGTCAAGCACATTGTATTCTTGGAAGATAAAGCCGATAAACGTGTTACGGTAGGCATCAAAATCCGAACCGACAAAATCATTTGAAGACTTTCCCTTAATGATAAATTCGCCGCTATCATAGCTATCAAGGCCGCCCATGACGTTGAGAAGCGTGGATTTACCACTACCCGATTTACCGAGAATAAAGACCATTCCGGCTTCCGGGAAATTGATACTGACATTGTCTAAGGCTCTGACCTCTTCGCCTGTCTTTGAGCGATAGACCTTTGTCACATTGCGTATCTCAAGCATTGAGTATACCTCCTTAAATGTAATGATTAAATTATATATGATTTTTAAGTATTTTTCAATAGGTAATATGAAATTTATCTTTACATTAAAATATTAAAGATGCGCCTGTCACCGCCAAGGCGGTAACAGGCGCACACAGCTTATTTAACGAAAGAAATTAATGACAGAGTAGCCAAGCAAAATTGTGATGATAACCGGCAATACCCAAGTCATATAATAGGTCATCCAGCGCGGCATTTTCAGGCCCTCGCCTGCGTTGAGCTCATCACAAAAGCCCTTGCGTCCCCAACCGTAGCGTGTGGTGCAAAACAGCACGTAAACAAGGCTGCCAAGCGGCAGTAAGACATTGGATACCACGAAATCCTCCATGTCGATAAAATCCTTGCCAAACATCACGTCCTTTACGCCACTCCAAATATTGCAACCGAAAATGGCAGGGAGCGTGAGAACAAGCAAAAGCCCGACGTTTAAGAGAGCGATCGTGCGGCGATTCAGGCTTGTTAGCTCAAGCCAGAACGACATAATATTTTCAAACACGGCAATGACCGTGGAAAGTGCCGCAAACAGCAGGAAAAGGAAGAACAGCGCACCGATAATACGCCCGACCACGGGGCCCATAGAATTGAAGATCCCCGCAAGCGTGGTGAAAAGGAACCCGGCACCTGCTTGATCAACACCGATAGTGCCGCCGGGATTAAAGGTAAAGAATGCAGGGAAAATGATAAGACCCGCGGAAATCGCCACAAAGGTATCAAGCCCCGTAATGGTGAGTGCTTCGCCGAGAAGCGAGCGCTTCTTATCAATATAGCTGCCAAAGATCGCAATCGAGCCAATACCCACGGAAAGGGTGAAAAATGCCTGCCCCATAGCAGCGGTAACGATCTCGCCAAGGCGGCCCTGTTTGATCGGCTCTACCGAGGGCACAAGGTAAAACTTAAGTCCTTCTGCTGCACCATCCATGGTAAAGGCATAAATGGCAAGCCCCAAAATGAGCGCAAAAAGCGCGATCATCATCACCTTTGTGATACGTTCAACGCCCTTTTGAAGTCCAAGCGAGCAAACGGCAAAGCAAAGCACCACGATAATTGCGGTGGTTGCAATGAGCAGCCCCGGCTTTGCCAAAACGCTACCGAAGAAGGCACCGAGTGCCGCGGTATTGGCACCGTGATCCATCACCGCGCCGCCCGTTAAAAATTGCCAGAAATAGATCAGCATCCACCCCACGATAACGGTATAAAACATCATCAAAAGATAGTTGCCCGCAATACCGAGATACTTCATCAAATGCCACTTTTGTCCGGGCTTTTCCATCACCTCAAACGAGGATGCAATGCTGCGCTGGCTGGCGCGACCCACAGCAAGCTCACAGCACATGACGGGGATACCGAGGGCCAGCAAAAACGCAAGGTAGATCAACACAAACAACGCGCCGCCGTAAGCACCCGTAATAATGGGAAAGCGGTATACGTTTCCAAGCCCGATAGCACAGCCCGCCGAAATGAGCAAAAAGCCAAGACGGGAGCCGAATTTTTCTCTTTGTTCCATACAATTGTCCTTTTCTTAACATAAGATTTTAAATCATTATAAATCATTTTAAAGAAAAAGTCAATTGTTTATTATTTTTTATCCTGTTACTGCGCGTATTTCGCCGCAAGCAATTTTTGCGCCTGCGTTTCCTGCGGGTTGGGTGGTAAAATCGTCGAGCCCGGCGTGCACTACAATCGTTTTTCCAATAATCTCCGCAACAGAAAATCGGCCCGTAAGGAAAGCGGAAAATGCGTAGCCATTAACTCCCCAAAGGGGTGGTAGATCTCCTGCATGATAGGGGTGCAAGCATCCTTGCGGATTATAGTGCGCGCCTGCCTTTGCAAACGGATCTGCCGTATCCCCCCGACACGCCATGCCCTCATGAATGTGAAAAGCAAAGATCGGCGTAGCACACCGCCCACCCCGTGGCAGCCCCCCGATCTCTGCGACAACAAAAACCCCGTAACGGGTCTCATAAAATCGAACGCTACCTTGAACACCTGCATACGCCGTGCTCCCCTGCACCGCCGCCACCGCTTGCGGCACTTTGCCAAAAAGTGCGCTGAGATCCGAATACGTCATACCGTTGCTTCTCTCCATAGAAAAACACCTCACTTTTCGTTTTTTTCAGTATATGCATAATTGAGGTGTGTGGCAAAATCTTGCCTTTAATTCCATTTAAATAAAATAGCACCGCGCAAGCTTGCGCGGTGCTTTATCGCCTTTTTGGGTATGTTTTTTATGAACTCAACAGTATCATTATAACACAAAAGCGCGAGCTTGTAAAGAGAAAACTGTGCACAATTGCAAATTTCTGCTTATTGAATAAATTTTTGTTGTGTATTTCTTACAAATTGCCATATTGCAATGGCGGAAAAAGTGTGGTATACTAAAGGCGAAGAAAAGAGGAGGTACAGTCCAATGAAAACCTAAATCTCAAGTTCTTCAAACGGATAAGTTCAAACGAGAGGTAAGGTCCAATGAGAAACTAATCCACCGATCTCAAAATGAAAGGCGCAAGCAGATTTTGGCGATTTGATATGTGTGTGTAATTCGATCGGCAAAAGGAGTGCCAATATAGATGTGTGAGTGATACTTTGTAGTAAATTCAAATCGCATTTAATGCCTTTCATAGCGATCATCCCCCTTCGCCTTTTGCATCGGCATTACAAAAAACAAGGGTTATTCTCCTTTAAGAATGTAAAAATGTGTTTTATGTGTGAGGCAATACGCAAAAGGTAGACAATAGAAAGAGAGGATCACAAAAGATGTTAGATATCAAGAGCGAACAGAAGTGACCCTTGGTCGTAGGGATCTCCGCGATCAAGGGTCATTTCTTTTTGCGCTTGAACAAGCCGTTTCTAAAAACAGCCGATATGGATAATTCCGTATCGGCTGTTTTTGATTTTGCTTTAGAATCCAAAGCCTATGTTCTTTAAAATGTTAGGCCGGGCGATTCATCCCTCGTGCCAAAGGGGATATCGATCTTCTCACCGCGCATATCGGCGAGAAGCGCATAATAAATCCACCGCCGCAAATGGCGATTGGGGGCCTTTAACACGTGCTGCGCATAGTAGAAGGTCATATTGTTGACGGGGTCAACGGCTGCGTATGCGCCTGCAGCACCCATCCAGCCAAAATCGGTAGAAATATTATCATTGTACGGTGTGCGCACACCAAGGCCATATCCAAGACCGGGCAACCAGCGATTGAAGATACTATGCTGAAGGTCATTCAAGCGGTCGGTCGCCATCAGGGCGATCGTTTCCTTTTTCAAAATGAAGTCGCCGATGCGCATAGCCTCCAAAAACTTGATGTAATCCTCTACTGTAGAAACGCAACCGCCGCCACCGCCGGCAAACTCCTTGCCCAAATGACACCAAAAGCGCCAAGCAGGCACAAACTCACCGGTTTGCGCGTCGTATTGGAACTGCTTTGCAAATCCCTCCCAATCCTCAAGCGGATGCAGGAAGGAGGAGTGTTCCATGCCGAGGGGATCAAAAATGTTTTTCTTGACATAACATTCAAACCTCTCGCCCGAAACGACCTCCACCAGTGCGCCTAACACGTCGTGAGCAAAGCTGTATTTCCAGCCCTCACCCGGCTCATATTCAAGCGGAACCTTGGCAAACATATTGATCGTTTCTACCGTGGGGCAGTTATTGCCGGGAATGGCGTAGTACTCCTCAAGCACGGGCGCGTGCATCGCGTACCCCATGCCTGCAGACATTTCAAACAAATGCTTGACCTTGATGGGATTTTTAGCTTTTCGCACGCCCCCATCCTCAGTCTTTACCGTCATTTCGGAAAAGGCAGGCAGGTAGTCGGAAAGATTATCCTCCAGCGAAAACAGTCCCTTTTCCCACAGTTGCATGGCAGCAACGCAGGTGATGAACTTAGAACAAGAATAAATGTGATATTTTTCCTTTCCTTTCATGGGAATCTTGTTTTCAGGGTCAGCATACCCGCCCATGTATCGCAGGATGCACTCGCCATCCTTATAAACGATAAGATCAAAACCGGGAATGCCCATCTCAAGAAAATGGTCACAAAGGGCTTTGGTTTGTTCAAACATATAAGAGCCTCCAATATTCGTTTGCTTCACAGGGAGCTGAAAAAACTGCTCTTGTGATTGCAAAAATATTATAACATAATTTTATAAGAAAAGCAAGAATTCAGACAAGAAAGAGGACTTGCCCCGCTTTGGCGGCAAGCCGCCACGTTTGAAGGACGCCTTGTCGGCTTCAAGAATGAAAGCCAACTGTTTTTCAAAGCGTTCTCTGTTCATTTGCAAGCACCGTTATAATTCGGGAGCAATATATTTTCTCTCGTTTAGTGCAGTTTCGATTCGATTCAAAATATCATCGTTTGCCGCACGAACGGTATGATAATGATAACCACCCGTAATGTGCATCAGCTCCACCGATTTGCCTGTTCTCACGCTTTCAATAAACTGATCGATCTGCGAACGGGATGAAATATTCAATTTTGCAGCCATTTTGCCGTATGCCTTATGCCACACGTAAACATCAGCCACGACACCTCCGAGGTCAACGATCGTTTGCAATTCATTCTCGGTCTGCTCGGTGGTGTGAAAAACCTTAAATATTCTTTCCTTAAGAGGGGATGACCGGATAACGTAGCCTGAATTGGTTGCAAGGATATCATTTCCCAGCTCCTTCAAAATCGATATGTCGCGCACGATGATCTGCCGTGATACGCCGTATCTTTCCGAAAGCTCATTGCCGGAGATCGGTTTGTTCTCCGATAACAGCAAATTCACAATGCTCTGTCTTCTCTCGTTCGACTTCATTGGTTCACCCCTTCCGATTGTTAAATTGCGTGAAGATTTTTAAGCGAGAGGTCAAGAATAGGAGAAGAATGTGTCAGCGCGCCGCTTGAAATGTAATCCACGCCGATATCAACGAGCTTTGCCACGTTCTCCCTTGTTACGTTGCCGCTGCACTCGGTTTCTGCCTTGCCACGGCAAAGCGCAACCGCAGTTTTCATATCCTCAACATTCATATTATCGAGCATAATGATGTCAGCTCCCGCCTCAAGTGCTTCTCTTAGCATATCAAGATCTTCCACCTCGATCTCGATCTTGCGAACGAAGGGAGCGTATTCCTTTGCCATTCTGACCGCTTCCTTTACCCCGCCTGCCGCGCCGATGTGGTTATCCTTTAAAAGAATACCGTCGCTGAGGTTATATCTGTGATTGTAGCCGCCGCCAACCTTAACCGAATATTTTTCAAAGATACGCATATTGGGCGTAGTCTTTCTTGTATCGAGAAGCTTGGTCTTTGTGCCCTTCAGCAGATCTGCCACCTCTCTTGTGTAGGTTGCGATGCCACTCATTCTCTGCAAATAGTTGAGCGCGGTTCTCTCGCCCGAGAGAAGCACACGGATATCACCGCGAACAAGACCGATCTTCTCTCCCTTCTTTACGGTGTCACCGTCCTTGCAATAGAAGGTCACCTCTGTTTTTTCGTCAAGAAGCTCGAATACCCTCTTGAACACCTCAAGACCTGCGATCACACCATCCTGCTTGCAGATAAGATCAACCTCGCCTGCCTGATACTGAGGCATCACGGAATTGGTGGTGATGTCCTCGCTTGTGATATCCTCACGCAACGCCTGCAGGATCAGCTCGTCAGCGTTCATTTTCATCGTGATATTATTCATGGCTTGCTCTCTCCTTCTCGATCGCCGCAAGAACGGCAGCTTTATATTCTTCTTTATAATTTTGATACTGTGCTTTATCTACGGTGATTTCGATATCCTTTGTAATTGCCGTATATCCTTCCGTGATTTGACGCGCGGCACGCTTTGCAAACACAAGGCTTTCCAGAAGTGAATTGCTCGCAAGTCGATTCTTGCCGTGTACGCCGTTGCAAGCAGTTTCACCTGCCGCATACAATCGGTTCATCGAGGTCTTGCTGTATCGGTCCACATCGATACCGCCCATAAAATAGTGCTGTGACGGAACAACGGGGATAGGCTCTTTGGTCACATCGTATCCTTCGTCAAGACAACGTTGATAGATATTGGGGAAATGGGTTTTGAGCTCCTGCTCGGGAATGGGAGCCATAGAAAGCCAAACGTGCTTTGTGCCTTCCTTTTTCATTTCCGCAAAGATAGCGTTGGCAACCACATCACGGGGCAAAAGCTCATTGACAAAGCGTTCCCCCTTGCTGTTAAGCAGAACAGCACCCTCACCTCGCACCGACTCGGAAATAAGGAACTCGCGACGTCCCTCTTTCTTGGTATAGAGTGTGGTAGGATGAATTTGTATGTAGTCTATGTGTTGGAGCTTGATTCCGTACTTCAGCGCAAGCGCGATCGCGTCGCCCGTAAGGTACTTGTAGTTGGTGGAGTGCTCAAAAATGCCGCCAATTCCGCCGGTTGCAAGCACGGTATAATCTGCCACAATAGCGGAGTATTCACCGTTTTCATCGTGACCTATGATACCGTGGCATTCGTTGTTTTCACAAATGAGGTCAACCATCGTGTAGTTTTCGATGATAGTGATGTTTTCTCTCTTTCTTGCTGTTTGAAGAAGGTGAGAGGTGATCTCCTTGCCCGTTTCATCCTCGTGGAAAAGGATACGTTGATGAGAATGGGCACCCTCTCGGGTGTAAGCAAACTCCTCACCGTTCTTCTCAAAGCGAACACCGAAGGATACAAGATCTGCGATGACCTCCCGCGAGGAATGGATCATAATATGTACGGAATCGGGATTGTTTTCGTAATGTCCCGCTTTCATCGTATCCTCATAAAAGGAATCGTAGTCATCCTCATCACGCAGCACACAGATGCCGCCCTGAGCAAGATAGGAGTCGCTCTTTTGCGCGATCTTCTTCGTTACTACTATTATACTCTTTTCTTTTGGCAAATTCAAGGCGCAATATAAGCCCGCAACTCCGCTGCCGACAATGATAACGTCTGCTTTCATTTTGTCACCTTCCCAATTCGAGCATCTTATTCAGGGGCTTTTGCGCGTTTGCCGCAACCTCTTTATCCACAAGCACCTCTTTGTCCTCTTTTTCAAGAACAGCAAGAATGTTGGAAAGTGTATTCAACTTCATATCAGCGCAACAGGGGTGTGGGTTGGGATAGTAAAACTTCTTTTCGGGGTTGTCCGTGATCAGTTTATAATCTACACCGTCCTCGGTACAGATAATAAACTCATCAAGAGAACTGCTTGCCACATAACCGATCAGTTCGGCTGTGCTGCCGATGTAATCGGACATTTCAAGCAGCTCGGGCTCACATTCGGGGTGAATGAGGATCGGTGCATGCGGATGCTGCTCTTTCTGTGCAAGGAGCTGAGCCTTGGTAATGGCTGCGTGAA
Source organism: Clostridia bacterium (assembly GCA_017505785.1). Classification (GTDB taxonomy): domain Bacteria; phylum Bacillota; class Clostridia; order Oscillospirales; family CAG-272; genus Firm-07. The sequence goes on along the minus strand of JAFVOQ010000034.1, from coordinate 80,879 downwards.
TCGGGCAATAGCCGTCATTGATAATAATGTTCTTTTCGGGAACCTGCGATGCCACGTATCTACCAAGATTTCTGTCGGGAATAAAGAAAATGTTTTTATTGGGCAGGGCTTTGACGATTTTAACGGCGTTCGAGGAGGTTACGCAAACGTCACTCTGACATTTTAGATCCGCCGTGGAATTGACGTAACAAACAACGGCGAGATCCTCATACTTCTCCCGCATTTTCTGAATGAGCCCTGGCTTTACCATATGTGCCATAGGGCAATCCGCCGTAAGATCGGGCATCAATACCTTTTTTTCGGGATTGAGTATCTTTGCGCTCTCTCCCATAAACGACACGCCGCAAAACACAATAATGTCTGCCGTGCTGCTTTTGGCGATCTTCGCAAGATAAAAGGAGTCTCCAACGTAGTCAGCCACCTCCTGTGCCTCGGCAGGTGCATAGTAATGCGCAAGGATCACCGCGTTCTTCTCTTTCTTTAGCTGTAGTACTTGTTCCTTCATTTCAATTTTTCCTTGTCTATTGAATGATTTTTTAACTCCCACATTATACACCTTGTGTTTCCACTTGTCAATATTAGGTGTAAACATTTTACCTTTTGCAAAAAAAGAGTGCCTTTCAAGCGACACTCTTTAGGTATTTAGCTGATATTGTTTATCTCATTGTATTATTTGCACCGCGGTATAGATGAAAAGATATAGCAAGCGAAGGCGGCAGGGTTCAAGCCGATACCTGCGGCAAAACAAAAATGGCACCCGATTGGGTGCCATTTTTGTTTTGGTGCGGGTAAGAGGACGTTGACCCGCTTTGGCGGCAAGCCGCCACGTTTGAAGGACGCCTTGTCGGCTTCGCCGACCATTTTGCAAGCAAAAACGGCGATCTTCTCTGCCGCCGCTTAATTTGTATTAAACCGCTTTGCCATCAAGGCGGCAGGGTTCAAGGGCTCGCAACCCATGCCACAAAAAAAGAACGCCCCGAATGGGACGTTCCTTTTTTGTGGTGCGGGTAAGAGGACTTGAACCTCCACGAAGTTGCCCCCACTAGAACCTGAATCTAGCGCGTCTGCCAATTCCGCCATACCCGCAAAACGGGTATGGCGAAACTCGCTCACACCCGCAGTCGCAAATGTAATTTGCTTGGTCTGAGTGACACGACTTGAACGTGCGGCCTCTACCACCCCAAGGTAGCGCGCTACCAACTGCGCCACACCCAGATTTCTGCGACCTGTATATTTTAGCACATAGAGATTTCGTTGTCAATACTTTTTCTAAAAAAATTTCTTTTTCCTTTTTTAGATCTTTTCGCAAAAGATATTGCATTTTAAAGTGAGCTCCTATATACTATATAAGAGCATCTTGAGCTTTGAAAGGATATTTAAAAGCAATGACGTATTACCTGATCTATCTTGCGCTGATCAATCTTTTTACCTTTTTCTTATACGCTGCCGACAAGCGTCGCGCAAGGCGAGGTGCTTGGCGTGTGCCGGAAAAAGCGTTGCTCGGCTTTTCGCTTTTAGGCGGTGCTGTCGGTGGGCTTGCCGCTATGCAATGCTTCCGTCACAAAACAAAGCATTTTTACTTTTATGCCGTTAACGTATTTGGTATTCTGTTACATGCGGCAATTACGGTTTTGCTCCTCAGAGCTATATAAAAAAGTACCCGAAAGCGGGATTCTCATAAGGATGTTGACCCGTAGGGTGGGGGCTTGCTCCCGCCGCAAGCAAAGATTAACCCCGGCAGATTAGAAATCTGCCGGGGTTATCTTATATATTGAAAACAATAAAATCTTGATCTCGAAGTTTAATAATATTTTGTTCTCCTGACTCTATTAAAGTCATATAGTCTTTTTCTCGCAAGTCCGAATAATGACATATTAAAATGCCGTCAAATAAACATAATCCAGAAAAATCCGTTAAACCATATGTGTCAACATCATACTTGGCTACATGTTGAATAGAACTAGATGCAATATGTGCACCGGCACTACCGCCGATATACGTGGCTCCGCGAGACAAACAATCAAGTATAACCTTTTCTGCTCCCGATTCCTTAATTCTTTTCAATGTTCCAAAAGTATTTCCGCCGCTAATGTATATAATGTCTATATGAGTATTTGCATCAAGTTCAGCAGGAGAAAAATAATTAAACACATATATGTTTTCTTTGGAAAATCCAAATTCGGAAAGACGGTTGTAGAATTTTACACTTTTAATTGCTTCTTCTGTGGCTTTTTCGTTTGGAAAATACAATACTTTGCATTGATCAATCGGATGCGGCAAATTGTCATATATACATTTAGCAGATTCGCTATTTCTAAAGTCGCATGAAGATAATATGATTTTTGACATTGATATACACCTCCTTTATCGCCAGTTTCGCCTTTGTATTACAAAGGCACATCGTGCAAAGCCCATACCCCTTATTCTTCTGTGTATAATTTGTCATAATACCAACGGATAGGGTTTTCGTAAATGTATTTTGCTCTTGTTTCGTAATCCTCACGATCACGAATAATATGCTCTATATATCCGCGTTGAAATATGTTGTTTCCAATTTCTTTGTTGCAAAACCGTTTGAACGTAGAAACAATATGCGGTAACATTTCGTTGGTAGGGGTCGGCGCCCTCGACGACCCGTCTTTGTGTGATGCATATTCGTCGGGATAAAGAAAGATAATTACGTGTATGTGGTCAGGCATAACCACGTATCGATCAATTTTAACACCAGGTACGTTTTCGCTTGATAATAAATATTTTTCGGTGATTTTACCAATTTCCGTTAATTGTATTTGCGGTGTTAACGGGTCGTCGAAGGCGCCGACCCCTACCGGTTTGATAATATCCGAAAGTATCCTTTTTCTGTCTTTGATACATATTGTGACAAAATATGCACCTGCGGAGCTGTAATCAAAATTTTTTAGCCTTGTAGGTTTTCTTTTCGGCAATTCTTTTTCCTTATCCATTTTCATCACCCATCCCATTATATCACAAAATCGGCAGAGAAAACAAGTTCTCTGCCAAAATTTGTAAACATCCTTATGAGAAGCCTCGTAAGGGGTGCTTTTTTATATCACGCTTGTGCCTTTTTCAGTTCAAGATCGAGCCACGTCATGCCAAGTGCAAACGCGTCGTGCAAGCTCCCCTTATCACCCTGCTTGATGATCAATTGGGATCCTTAGCGTCCACGACCTGAATAAGAACCTTGCTCGGCACTCTTGCCTCGCCCTCACCTGTATAACCCATAATATCAAGGCACAGTACGCAAGGATCATTATTGAGATCGCCGTAAATAATGGTATCGTTTTCACGCACCAGGGGCTTGCCCTGATACATCAGATATTCACCCTCAACCTTTTTTCTTGTATCAGCCATCGTCCTGCCTCCTCTGCTAAATTTACTGCATAATAGTATACCACGCTCTGTTAAAAAAGTCAAGCGATTTGAAAAATATGGTTACATCCTTTACGTTTATAAAAGATAGGGCTTTGCGGTCTGCAGGGCATGAGGCGTAACGGTATTTGCAAAACACAGCGCAAAAAGTCCGTCGGCGCGCAGTGAAAGCTCACGCTGGCGGGCAGCGCAAGTGCCAAGCCCTGCGATATCGGCTTGCTTTGTTACCACGTGAACGGTGCGGCGTTTCATGGTTTCGGCAAGAAATTCTCTGCCACGTGCGTTGGCGGCAAGCAGCCGCACATATATGGGGTGTGCTGCAAGATCCTCCTTTTTTACACCTGCAAGCAGGTAAAGGAGCGCACGGCGGATCCGCCCGTCGGTATAGCGTTTGGTTGCCGCCGCCCCACAAAGCGCAGCATAATCCCCCGTGCCCCAAGCCGCCTTTTGCAGGCGACGATAAAGGCCCCCACCACACTCGGCAATTTCATCAAAGGCTGAATTTCCCGCACCGTCTGTGCGTAACAGGGCGAGCAGTGCACTGCCAAGGCGCGCGGTATCGGCAATGCCGTAGCGTGTTACGGATTCCCTAAAAATTTCACGCGCTTCACTTGGAATATACGCCTCAACATCCTCACCGGCAGTTAAAGCCTCACGCAGGGCGGTGGCGGAAGGATACTCCTCCTTTTTTAACACCGTTTGGCGGTATTCTGCCCCCTTGCGGCCAACGGCAAAGGGCACCATATCTGGTGCTTCACGCGCCATGGCGCGCAAATACTCTACAGCCAAGATATCATTTGAGGAAACATTTTCACCAAGCGTTGCAAAATACGCAGCGGCATCACCTGTATTTTGCATCACGTGCGGTGCTTTTTTTCGATAATCCCCCTCAGGTGCACGCGCGGCAAGCGAGGCAAGCACCTCTATATCGCCACACTCGCTGCCAAAGGCAAGCGTATCTATCCCAAGGCCACCAAGCGCGCGCACACCCGCCGTGGCAAAATAGCGCGCCGATGAAGCCGAGAACGGGAACGGCAACTGGAGCACGAGATCTGCCCCACTCGCCAATGCCATGGCGGCACGCGACACAGGGGGCAAAATTGCCGCTTCACCGCGCTGGGTAAAATCGCCACTCATCAAGCACACCACGGTCTTCGCATCGCGAACCGCGCCCAGCAAGCGCGCGTGCCCCGTATGGAACGGATTGTATTCGCAAATAATACCAACGTGTTTCATCAGCACTCCCCTTCTTTTTGCGGAAAAATTTGGCTTTTTTCTCAATGAAATATTGAAAAAAGCATTTTGATGTGTTATACTATATTTTGCTGCAAATATTACTTATTATTTTATTGTACCACGGAGGATCAAAAATGAACGTACTTGTTGTCAACGCGGGATCGAGCTCCCTGAAATATCAGCTTTTTGACACAAACACCGAAACTGTATTTGCCAAGGGCCTTTGCGAGCGCATTGGCATTGACGGCTCCGCTATCGAGCACAAGCAGCTTGTAAAAGGGCTTGTGGCAAGCGAAGTACGCCCCATGAAAAATCACGCAGAGGCGATGAGCCTTGTTGTGGAGAAGCTGCTTGACCCCGAATATGGCTGCATTTCTTCTATGGACGAGATCGAGGCTGTGGGTCACCGCGTGGTGCACGGCGGTGCCTATTTCTCTGAGTCGGTGCTCCTGACTGACGAGGTGCTCGCAAAGCTGCGCCTTTGCCACGATTTTGCACCCCTGCATACCCCTGCACACATTCAAGGTATCGAAGGCTGCCTTGCTGTTATGCCCGGCAAGCCTCAGGTGCTGGTATTTGATACCGCCTTCCACCAGACGATGAAGCCCGAAGCCTTCATGTACGCTCTGCCCTATGAGCTTTACCGCGACTATGGCGTGCGCCGCTACGGTGCACACGGCACCTCCCACCGCTTTGTTGCCGGCGAGATGCTGAAGATCCTTGGCAAGACCCAGGGCACAAAGATTGTAACCTGCCACATTGGCAACGGCTCCTCTGTTTCTGCGGTAAAGGACGGCAAGGTTATGGATACCTCCATGGGCTTTACCCCCCTTGCAGGTGTTGAAATGGGCACGCGCTGTGGCGATATTGACCCTGCAATCGTTCCCTTTATGATGGAGAAGCTGAACCTCACGCCCGCCGGCGTCAGTGACCTGATGAACAAGAAATCCGGTTTCCTTGGTGTGACAAGCGGCTATTCCTCCGACTCGCGCGACCTGCAAAAGGCAATTGCCGATGGCCCTGCAAACCCCCACCACGAGCAATCGAAGCTTGCTATCAGCATCCTCAAGCTCCAACTCAAGAAGCTCATTGGCGCGTATGCTGCCGAAATGAACGGTCTTGATGCGATCGTATTTACCGCAGGCATTGGCGAGAACAGCACCACGTTGCGCGAGGCAGTATTGACCGATCTTGATTTCCTTGGCATTGATATCGACAAGGAGCTCAACGCCAAGATCACAAGACAGTCTAACAATGTAAAAATCTCAACCGACGCTTCTAAGGTTGCCGTGTACGTGATCCCGACCAACGAGGAGCTCCTGATTGCACGCGACACCGAAGCACTGGTTAGTGCCAAGGGCTGATTCCTGAAAATAGTATAACACAGGGCTTGCCGTTTGGCAAGCCGCCAAAGGAGATATCATGAGGAAAACGTTAAAAAAATTGCAGAAGTTCAGTGGCGTTAAGGGTCCCGTTGTGACGGTTGTAATGGACGGCGTAGGGCTTGCACCCGATACCGCAGGCAACGCCGTTGCCGCAGCATACACCCCCTGCCTTGACATGCTGATGAAAAACTACCCGACCGTGAGTCTGAAGGCTCACGGCACCGCCGTTGGCCTTCCCTCCGACGACGATATGGGTAACTCCGAGGTAGGGCACAACGCCCTTGGTGCCGGCCAGGTGTTTGCACAGGGGGCAAAGCTGGTTTCAAACTCGATTGAAAGCGGCAAGATGTTTGCTTCCGCCACTTGGCAGGAGCTTGTTGCAAACGTCAAGGCAACGGGCGGCACACTTCATTTCCTGGGCCTGTTTTCCGACGGTAACGTGCACTCTCACATTGACCACCTGAAGGCAATGGTGCGTGAGGCGAAGGTTGAGGGCGTAAAAACCGTTCGTATCCACACCCTTATTGACGGGCGCGACGTAGGCGAAACCTCTGCGCTTGAATATATTGAACCGTTTGAGGCGTTTCTTGCCGACCTGAACTCCACTGATTTTGATGCCGCAATTGCCAGCGGCGGCGGACGCATGACCATTACAATGGACCGCTACGAGGCAAACTGGGCAATGGTAGAGCTTGGCTGGAAAACGCACGTGCTTGGCGAAGGCCGCCAGTTTGCAAGTGCGGCTGAGGCTGTTAAGACCTACCGTGCGGAAACCAAGGTCATCGACCAGGATCTCCCGCCCTTCGTCATTGCCAAGGACGGCAAGCCCGTTGGCACGGTCAACGACGGCGACAGCGTGATCTTTTACAACTTCCGCGGCGACCGTTCCATTGAGATCTCCAAAGCCTTTGACGGCGGTGCAGAATTTGACAAGTTCGACCGTGTGCGCGTGCCCCGGGTGGTATACGCAGGCATGCTTGAATACGACGGCGACCTGCATATTCCGAAAAAATATCTGGTATCTCCCCCCGAGATTACCAACACCATGAGCGAGTATCTTGCGAATACGGGTGTTTCACAGCTTGCGATTTCCGAAACGCAGAAATACGGACACGTGACCTACTTCTGGAACGGAAATAAATCGGGCAAGTTCTCCGAGGAGCTGGAAACCTATATCGAGGTTCCCTCCGACGTTGTGCCCTTTGAGCAGCGCCCCTGGATGAAATGTGCCGAGATCACCGATAAGCTGATCGAGTGCCTTGAAAGCGGGAAATACAAGTATTTACGCGTCAACTTCCCGAATGGCGATATGGTAGGTCACACCGGCTCGCTTGCCGCAACGCGTTGCTCCATGGAAGCACTTGATCTTCAGCTGGCACGGCTTCTCCCTGTCATTGACCGTCTTGGCGGTGTAGCACTTCTCACAGCTGACCACGGCAATGCCGACGAGATGTACGAAACCGACAAGCAAGGGCAGCCCAAGGTAGGCAAGGACGGCTCCTATAAGGCAAAGACTAGCCACACCTTAAACCGCGTACCCTGCATCATTTACGATAACACCGAGGCAAAGAATGCTTATACCGTAAAGGCAGACAACGGTGATTTTGGACTTTCCAGCGTGGCGGCAACCATGGTGAATCTCATGGGCTTTGAGGCACCTGAAATGTGGGATAGCTCCATTATTGAAGTAAAATAAATCTTCCTTATATGGGCGAATGCGGGCGTGAGCGCTGCATTCGCCCATTCCTTATTGATTTTTACAATTATCCGTTCTATACTCCATTTCTATTTTTCGCGTTATTTGCTATACTTTATTTACAAATCAAACGCAAAAAACTTCAGTGCTTCAAAAAAAGCAGCAGAAAAGTACACGTTTTTAGCAGTATTTTGCATTTACAGCAATCACACCATGTTACAATGATACTGTAAATTACGGGCGTTATCACGTTCATTACAATCAGAAAACAAGATTATACAAAGGAGCAAGCCTATGTTTAACGTAAAGGAATACGGTGCCGTTGCCAACGGCGTGGCACTTGATTCAAAAGCCATTCAAAAAGCAATCGACGCTTGTGCCGAAGCCGGCGGCGGTACCGTTTATATCCCCGAGGGCAAATATCTTTGCGGCACGATGCACTTTAAATCCAACGTGCACGTTTGGCTTGACAAGGGCGCGACGATCCTTGGCAGCACCAACCGCCTTGACTTTGATCCTTATGAGGAGGATGCCGCAAACACCGAGTTCCAGGACAGAAGCCACAGCTTCTTCCACCATAGCCTGTTCCATGCCGACAATGCCAACGATATCGCCCTTACCGGCTACGGCAAGATCGATATGCAATCGGCTTGGGAGGATCTTGATTTCACCGAGTTCCCCGGAAGCAAAGGCTGCCATTGGTGCCGCGGCTGCAAGGTCGTTGCCTTTAAGGAGTGCACCAACGTTGTCATCAAGGATCTGGTGATCCGCAACGTGACCGACCTCGCGGTTTACGTTGCGGGATGCGAAAACGTCATTATTTCGGGTCTTAACGTCTTCACACACGTGGACGGCATCAGCCCTGACTCCTGCAAGAACGTGGTCATTTCCGACTGTATCGTGGATGCCGGTGACGATGCGATCGTCCCCAAATGCTCTTATACCCTCGGGCGTTTTCAGGCAATGGAAAACCTCACCATTACGGGGTGTGTGGTAAGAAGCCACGCCTCTGCCATTAAGTTTGGTACCGAATCAAACTCTGCCTTTATCAACACGACCGTAACCGGCTGTACCGTTTACGACACGCGCCTTGAGGGTCTTTTCCTCATGACATCGGACGGTGCACGCGTAGAAGGGCTTTCCGTTTCCAACATTACCATGCGTAACGTTGGCGTTCCGATCGCGCTTCTCGTCAGTGACCGCGCACGCGGCCCTGAGGGTACCAAGATCGGCGTCATGAAAAACGTGGCGATCTCAAACGTCATCGTCACGGGTCCCTATACCGAAACCATTACCGCCACCATGGCGCAAAACTCGCGAGATTATTACGCAAATAAGCTGATCGGCACCCCCCACCACTTCCCGCTTTTGATCGCAGGTCAGCCCGACAGTATCATTGACAACGTGAGCCTGTCGAACATCCAGTTCGTATCGCCCGGCGGCGGCACGAAGGAAGACAGAAATATCGTGCTGAATGAGCTGAGAAAGCAATATCCGGGCGTAAAAGCGATCGGTACAAAAGCCCCTGTGCACGGCATGGTCGCCAAGCACGTCAATAACCTCAGGCTTTATAACGTGAACTTTTCAACCGAAAAGCCCGACGCGCGCGACGAGATGCTGCTTGAGAACGTCACAAACTTCAAGCAGGTATAATTTTACATAGCAAAAGCCGATGCAAGCTAAGCTTGCATCGGCTTTTATTTTATCTTCTCTTTTCTTCAATTTCAAGAAGCAGGTCGGAGAGGAACGCGTCAACTGCCACAGCGCCCTTGTCGCCCTCCTTGCGGGAACGAACGGCAACCGTGCCGGCATTCATTTCGTTGTCACCGATTACCAGCATATAGGGAACCTTTTCCAGCTGCGTGTTGCGAATTTTCTTACCGATCGTTTCGTTGCGGTCGTCAACCTCCACGCGCACGCCCTTGGCAGCAAGCTGCTTCTTCACGTCATAGGCGTAGTCAATATGCTCGTTACCAATGGGGAGAATGCGAACCTGCTCGGGCGACATCCAAGTGGGCAAAGCCCCCGCATAACGCTCGATAAGGTAAGCAAGCGTACGCTCATAGCACCCAAGAGAGGTACGGTGAATGATGTAAGGCGTTTTCATCTGTCCGTCGCTATCGACATATTCCATGCCAAACTTCTCGGCAAGAAGCATATCGATCTGAATGGTAACAATGGTATCCTCTTTGCCAAACACGTTCTTATACTGGATATCGAGCTTGGGGCCGTAGAACGCCGCCTCGTCAATACCGATCTCATACTTGACGCCAAGATTATCAAGAATCGTACCCATTACCGACTGCGCGTGCTCCCACTGCTCTCTTGTACCCTCGTACTTGATGCCGGCACGGGCAGGATCCCACTGCGAGAAGCGGAAGCTGCAATTTTCAAGCATGCCAACGGTATCAAGCACGTATTTGGCAAGCTCAAGACAGCCGCGGAACTCCTCCTCGAGCTGCTCGGGACGCAGAATAAGATGTCCCTCAGAAATGGTGAACTGTCTGACACGAATGAGGCCATGCATCTCGCCCGAATCCTCATTGCGGAAGAGCGTTGAGGTTTCGCCAAGGCGCATCGGCAGCTCGCGGTAGGAACGCTTTTTATTGAGGAACACCTGATACTGGAAGGGGCAGGTCATGGGGCGAAGTGCAAAGCATTCCTTCGTTTCGTCCTCGGCATCGCCAAGGATAAACATGCCGTCGCGGTAATGATCCCAGTGACCCGAAATGCGGTAAAGATCGCGCTTTGCCATAAGGGGGGTTTTGGTCAAAAGATAGCCGCGCTTTTGCTCCTCATCCTCGATCCAGCGTTGCAAAACCTGCACGGTACGTGCGCCCTTCGGCAACAGAATCGGCAAGCCCTGTCCAATGCTTTCTACGGTAGTAAAATATTCAAGCTCACGACCGATTTTATTATGATCGCGCTTTTTCGCCTCCTCAAGTGCCTCAAGGTGTGCCTTCAGCTCATCCTTGGTGGGAAATGCCACGCCATACACGCGCTGCAGCATCTTATTGTTCTGGTCACCCTTCCAATATGCGCCCGTGCACTGCGTCAGCTTTACAGCCTTAACAGCGGCGGTGGAAAAGAGGTGAGGGCCTGCACAAAGATCGGTAAATTCACCCTGGCGATAAAAGCTGATCACGGCATCCGCGGGCAGCTCGTTGATCAGCTGCACCTTATACGGCTCGCCCTTCTCCTCCATAAGCTTTACTGCCGCATCACGGGGAAGCTCAAAGCGCTCGATGAGGAGATTTTCCTTCACGATCTTCTTCATCTCACCCTCAAGTGCGGAAAGCACCTCGGGCGTGAAGGGAATGTCACTATCAAAATCATAGTAAAAGCCGCTTTCCACAGCAGGGCCAATGGTCAGCTTGGTAGCGGGATACAGACGCTTAACAGCCTGTGCTAAGATATGGGCCGCAGTATGATCAAACACGTGCTTACCTGCAGCATCGGCAAAGGTGAGAAGCTTTACCTCACAATCGCCCGCAAGGGTATGCGTCATACCGACAACAGCACCGCCAACCTCTGCGGCAATATGCGCGCGTGTCACCAGCTCGGCTGCCTTTGCGGCATCAAAAACCGATAGCGGTGCTTCAAATTCCAATGTTTTTTCGGGAAAGCTTACTTTAAACATATCCTTTACTCCTTTGAGAATATTAAAAATACAAACGCACCCCGACAGGGTCAAAGACCTGTCGGGGTGCGATAAGATCACACGGTTCCACCCGAGCGTTTCACTCAAAATTTATACAGTCTGGCATTTGGGCGGTACCCGAAGCATCCCTCGTGAAGAACGTTTCAGCAATCCGTTCCCTCTCTGTGCACGAGAATACAGGGGCGTGTTCCAAACACTTTGTTATTTTTTGCTGCGATTATACTCGCTTCTTGGATTTAAGAAGTTTCGCCAATCCAGATCGCCACGATCAAGGGCTGTGATCAGCGCCTCTGCGGTTGCAATATTAGTGGCAACGGGAATATTGTATCGGTCACAGGCAAGCAAAAGCTCTTGCGTTTCTTTATCGTCATAGATCGCTTCGGGGCGCGTATCGCGAAAATACAGCAAAATATCGATCTCATTATACGCAACGCGTGTGGCGATCTGCTGCTCTCCCCCTTGCTCACCCGTAAGTAGTTTTTCGATGGTAAGACCTGTGGCTTCCGAAATGTACTTCGCGGTAATGCTGGTGGCACATAGGTTATGCTTACTGAGCACACCGCAATACGCAATGCAGAACTGTGTCATCAGTTCCTTCTTCATGTCTGCCGCAATAATGGCAATTTCCATGCTTACACCTTCCTTCCCTCGACCGTAGAATATCAGCGTCAAAAATACTATCTATTCCAGTATATTATAACATATCCTATGCCTTACTGTCAATGATATTTCGGGATTTTTCATATAAATTTAAAGGGGACATCGCAAATGCAGCTTGCATTTGCGATGTCCCCTGAATTTTCAATTATTCCTCAACGGGAGCCTCTTCCACTGCTTCCTCAGGCATTGCAGCCTCAGCGGCAGCAACCTCCTCAAGAAGTGCACGGATAGAAAGGCTTACCTTTTGCTTTTCGCTGTCGATCTCAATGATCTTAGCATCAACCGACTGACCGATCTCAAGAACATCTGCAGGCTTGCCGATACGGGTCATGGCGATCTGCGAGATGTGGATAAGACCGTCAACACCGTCGATGATCTCAGCAAATGCGCCAAAGGGCATCATGCTAACGATCTTAACGGGAACAACGTCACCAACCTGGCACTTGTTTGTAAAGATGAACCAGGGGTTGGTATCCTCGGTCTTGTAGCCAAGAGAGATACGCTTCTTTTCGCGGTCAAAGGACTTCACAAAAACAGTAACGGTTTCGCCAACGGAGAGAACCTCTGCGGGATTTTTGATGTGCTTCCAAGAAAGCTCGCTGGTATGTACCATGCCGTCAACACCGCCAAGATCCACAAAAGCACCGTAGGAGGTCATGCTCTTTACAACACCGGTATAGGTCTTACCCTCCTCAATGGATGCCCAAAATTCCTCTTCCTTTGCGCGGCGCTCCTCGCGAAGCACAACACGAATGGAGCCGATTGCCTTGTGGCCCTGCTCCTTGGTTTCGATCACCTTGAACTTGATGCTCGTGCCCTTAAGAGGAGCGAGATCGCCGTCCTTGGGAACGCCCGTTTGCGACGCGGGAATAAATACGCGGTTGCCGTAAACGAACACGATCACGCCGCCCTTCACCACATCGGCAACGGTTGCTTCAAGTACCTCGTTTGCCTCCTTTGCGGCAACGATCTTTTCCCAGTTCTTGCCGGAGTCAACACGTCTTTTGTCAAGCTCAGCTACACCCTCGATATCGCTTACGCGAACTACCTTGGCTTCTACCGTGTCGCCTACCTTGAACTGCTCAGTCAGCTTTACAGAGGGATCATCGGTTACGCGGTCGGCCTTGATGTAGCCGGTTACGCCTGCGCCGAGATCCAGCTGCAGCTCAGTGTCGGATACGTGAGATACGGTACCGGTAACGATTGCTCCTGTATGTAAATTTTTGACTTCAGTCTCTTCGAGTAATTTTGCAAAGTTTTCTGCTTCAGTCATTGTTTTATATACCTCCTCAATGATCTCTTGCGGGGTCGAAGCTCCCGCAACTATACCCACTTTGCGATGGGTCAATGAAAACGTTTTCACCAAAGGCATTTGCGCCGTATCGGTCACACGGAGGGTTTCGGGGCAGTGTGCCTGGCAGATATCGAAAAGCTTTGCGGTGTTTGAGCTTTCCTTGCCACCAATCACGATCATACCGTCTGAAATTGCGGCAAGCGCCGCCGCTTCTGTCTGTCGGGAATCCGTAACATTACATATTGTATCAAAAATTAAAGCATTTGTACAGACCTTTTTTAAAAGTTTTTGACATTTTTTCCATTCTGTTAAATTTTGGGTCGTTTGTGCCACCATTACGGGCACTTTTGACAAAACCTTCTCCCCAAGTGCACCGGCAAGTGCCGCTTCAAAATCGGAAAAGCTCGCAAAAACATATTTTTCACCGTCAAAGCAGCTCATAAAGCCCTCCACCTCCGGGTGGGCGGCATTTCCGATGCAAATAAAAATATGCGTGTGCTGTCCCCCGTTTTGCGACAGGTCCTTAGCAATACGGTGGATCTTTGTCACAAACGGGCAGGTGCAATCCTCAAAGGAAAAGCCCTCGTGTGCCGCGGCAAGTGCCTCTAAATGCGCTCTTACCTCGCGGCTGATGCCATGTGCGCGCACAAAAACCGTAATAGGCGCATCGGGTGTGGCGGTAGCGGCAAGGGAGGCAAGCTCATCCGCCGCGATCGCACGAACGCCGCGCGCGGCAAGCCCCCTGTTATATTCCTCATTATGTATGAGATGCCCAAGCGTCACAATGCGCTCGCCCTGCGCCCCATTTTCCATGCGGTGATGAAGACGCTCGGTGGCATTGCGAACACCGGGGCAAAAGCCCGCATTTTTTGCGATCGTCACTTCCATTACTTCACCGTGTCGCCAAGGCGGCAGATCTCACCGTATACCTCGGCCGAAATGCGTGCGTACTCGCCTGTGGCTTCCTTATCGTAGCCAAAGCGTTCAAACGGGATCGGTTCACCGATCACTACCGTTACGCGCCTAAAAAATTTCCAGGTGTAATTTTTCATTTTGATATGCACGGGCAGGATCGTTGCATTTGCGTGCGCAGCGATCATTGCCGCACCGTTTTTTGCCCTGCACTCGCGCGGACCCTTACCGGCACAGCGCGTGCCCTGTGGGAACAGGCCGATACTCCTCCCGTTCTCAAGTAGCTTAATGGCATGCTTGATCGCACCCACATCGCCCTTACCGCGAGAAACGGGATACGCACCAAGCCAGCGCACAAGCGTGCCGATCACAGGTACACGGAACAGCTCTGCCTTTGCCATAAAATGCGGCTGCTGGCGGCGCAATGCGATGCACAAAAACACGGGGTCGAGCACGGTTTGATGATTGCCGCAGACAAGATATACGCCCTCTTTCTTTTTCGGCTCGTTTTTTCTGCCTACCACCTTAACGCGAAACAGAAGCTTGGCAGGGATAACAAGCAGGGTGCGAATGATTACATAAAATACACTTTTCATACCGTTACACCGCTTTTTTCTCGAATGATCGCCAAAACCGCCTCCACATTTTCCTCAATGCTCATGTGGGAGTTATCAAGCAAAACGGCATCGGGAGCTGCCACAGCAGGTGCTACGGCACGGTTGCGGTCATTACTGTCACGCTCGATCATCTCGCGCAGCACATCCTCGTAGCAGGCGGGCATGCCCTTTGCGGCAAGCTCCTTGGTGCGGCGCAGTGCACGCGCCTCGTTGGATGCGGTCATAAAGATCTTCACATCGGCATGGGGCAAAATAACAGTGCCGATATCGCGTCCGTCCATAATAACGCTGTTTTTGGCGGCGATATCACGCTGTGTATCCAGCAAAAAATCACGCACGGCGGGTACGGCAGATACGGCAGATGCGTACATGGAGATCTCGGGCTCACGAATGCGGTCACCAAGATCCTCGCCGTTCAAATATACGTGCTGTGCGCCGTTTTCATAGCGCACCTCGATCTTGATATGGGGCAAGCAAGAGATGATGCCCTCGGTATCGGTGCGCGAAAAGCCGCGGCTTCTCACATAGTAGCCAACCGTACGGTAAAGCGCACCCGTATCCACGTAAACAATGCCGAGCCGTGCGGCAACAGCCTTTGCTATGCTGCTTTTACCCGCCCCACTGGGGCCGTCAATGGCAATTCTGATCATGCTGTTTCTCCTCGTTTTAGCTATTCTATCATACATGCGGCGCTCTCTCCCGCGAGAACCGCGGTGGAAAACGCAATTTGCAAATTAAAGCCGCCGGTATAAGCATCAAGATCAAGCACCTCGCCCGCAAAATAGAGCCCCCGTGCCTTTTTTGATGCCATAGTGCGAGGCGAGATCTCGGTTAGGGAAACACCGCCCTTGGTGATGATCGCCTCGGCAATGGGGCGAAATCCGCGCACCTTTACGGGAAGGTGCTTCAAAAGCGCAAGAAATGCCAGGCGCTCCTCTCTTGTGATAGCATTGACCTTTTTGCGCGCATCAATACCCGAAAGGCGCACCAAGGGTGCGATCAGCTTTTGCGGCAAAAGATCGGAAAGCGCGTTTAGAAAATCGCGGTTTTGATACTTTCTAAAATCCGACAAAAGGCGTGCATCCAGCGTTTTTTCGTCAAGCGCGGGCTTGAGGTCAATGAAAAGCGTATAACGCCCCACCGACATATCGGCCAAGTGCGCCGATGCCGAGAGCACAAGTGGCCCTGAAAGCCCGTAATGCGTAAAAAGCATTTCGCCGAAATCCTCAAACACGGTCTTGTTTTTCACCGCATCATGTACCGCGAGGCGCACATTTCTTAGGGAAAGACCTTGTACCGAGGCACAAAAATTGCCGTCCTCCACCAAGGGGACCAACGAGGGCGTTGGGGGCACAACCGTATGCCCTGCCGCCAAAGCAAAGCGATAGCCGTCACCCGTAGAGCCCGTCAAGGGGTAGGAAACACCGCCTGTTGCCACGATCACGGCATCAAATTGCGTTTCACCGCGCGAGGTACGCACACCAAGCACGCTTTCCCCGTCAAGGAGCAGATCGGTGACGGTTTCACACCCAATATGAACCCCCGTTTTGCGGCATTCGCGCACCAGCGCATCTACGATATCGGTCGCCTTATCGGAAACGGGAAACACGCGATTGCCGCGCTCGATCTTCAGTGGCACGCCAAGCTCCTCAAAAAAGGCTTCGGTATCCTCCGCGCAAAACCGATCCCATGCGGAAAAAAGGAAACGCGCATTGCCCGTAACATTTGCAAAAAACACATCACGTGTGCAATGATTTGTGACGTTACATCTACCCTTGCCCGTAATGCGAAGCTTACGCCCGCAGCGTTCATTTTTTTCAAAAACGGTAACGGTAGCACCAAGGCGCGCGGCGTGTATTGCCGCCATCAGCCCTGCCGCACCTCCACCAATTACAGCAACTGTTACTGCCATACTCAACTGTTTTTGTCGTACACGTCGTATTCATCCCAAATACGCTCAAGACGGTGCAAGCGATCGGTAACCTCGTCGTGCTTGCGCATCGATACCGCCGCCACCATGGCATTGATGATGCTAAGCGGTGCCACCAGGGAATCCACAAAGGAAGCCATGTCACTGCGCGCCGTTAAAAGCTGGTCGCTTTCGGGGGCAAGGGGCGATGTGGCACTGTCAGTGAGTGCCACAACGTCAGCACCCGCACGGTGTGCAAATTCCACGGCACGTACCGTACGCTTGGAATACCGCGGAAAGCTGATCGCAATAAAAACATCTTGGGGGCCAATATCCAGCAGCTGCTCAAAAATTTCGGTGCCCGTCGTTGCCTCCACCGCACGCACGTTATCAAACATCATGCGGAAATTAAAGGTCAGAAAATCAGCAAGTGCAGAGGAGGAGCGCACACCCAAAATATAGATATTGCGCGCCGCCACGATTTTTTCAACAGCACCGTAAAATGCATCGCGATCGATGGCATCAAGCGTGTGGCGGATCTTATCCGCATCGGCCTGAAGCACGTGATCGAGGATATTGTTCTTATCGAGCAGATTATCTGCAACCTGCATACGCTGCGCGGCTGTAAGATTGGTTTTGGCAAGCTCCTGCAGGGCGCGCTGCATTTCGGGATAGCCCGCAAACCCAAGCTCATTGGCAAAGCGCACAACGGTGGACTCGGATACCGCCACGAGGCTGCCGAGGCGCGATGCCGTCATATACGCCGCGCGGTCGTAATGATTTAAGATATATTGCGCGATCAGGCGCTGTCCCTTTGAAAATTCGGGCATGCGCGCTGTCATTTGCTGAAGCAGATTTTGTTTCATATACAATCCTCCGTTGCGCCGCACGTGGCAGCATCTATGGATATCAATATATTATTTTATAACAAAACCTATAAAAAGTCAAGTACTGCACACAACATTAAAATTGGGCTTGACAAGCAAAAAAAGGTGTGTTATACTAATTTGGTAAAGACTGTGACCGAAAGAGTAAGCGAGCATGCGCCGCAAAGAGAGCCGTTGGTTGGTGTAAAACGGAGGGTGCGCTTGCCCAAGTACATTCGCGAGTTGCGCACCGAAAGGGACTGCCTTAGTAGGCTGCGACGGTTTCGCCCGTTACGCGAGCACGGCGCATGCCGTTTGAGATGCCGCCCCCGGGCGGTAACAGAGGTGGTACCGCGATCCTTCGCCCTCTTGCCGTGTGGCAGGGGGGCGTTTTTATTTTGTTTTGCTAAGGAGATAGACGATGAAAATTTACGAAGAGCTTGTCAAAAGAGGGTTGATTGCACAGGTCACAGACGAGGCCGAGATCCGTGAGCTTGTAAACGAGGGAAAGGCGACCTTCTATATTGGCTTTGACCCCACGGCAGATTCCCTGCACGTAGGACACTTTATGGCACTTTGCCTGATGAAGCGCCTGCAAATGGCAGGCAATAAGCCTGTGGTGCTGATCGGTGGCGGCACTGCCATGATCGGCGACCCCTCGGGCAGAACCGACATGCGTAAAATGATGACACGTGAAACCATTGACCATAACGTTGCATGCTTTAAAAAGCAAATGTCACGCTTCATTGACTTTAACAACGCCATTTTGGTCAACAATGCCGATTGGCTGCTTGACCTCAACTACGTAGATGTGCTGCGTGACGTGGGCGCGTGCTTCTCGGTCAACAAGATGCTTTCCGCCGAATGCTATAAGCAGCGCATGGAAAAGGGACTCTCCTTCCTTGAATTTAACTACATGATCATGCAATCCTACGACTTTTATCATCTCTTTAAGACCTACAACTGCAACATGCAGTTTGGCGGCGACGATCAATGGTCGAACATGCTTGGCGGCACTGAGCTGATCCGCAAAAAGCTTGGCAAGGATGCCTATGCCATGACCATTACCCTGCTGCTCAATTCCGAGGGCAAGAAAATGGGCAAGACCGCAAGCGGTGCGGTTTGGCTTGACCCCGAAAAGACTACCCCTTACGAGTTTTACCAGTATTGGCGCAACGTGGGCGACGCCGACGTTCTGAAGTGCATCCGCATGCTCACCTTCCTGCCCCTCGAGGAGATCGACAAAATGGACACTTGGGAGGGCGAGCAGCTCAACCGCGCCAAGGAGATCCTTGCCTATGAGCTCACCAAGCTGGTGCACGGGGAGGAAGAGGCCGTAAAGGCAGAGGCAAGTGCCAAGGCACTGTTCGGTGCCGGCTCCGCCGCAGATGCCCCCACCACCGAGCTCACCGACGACGACCTTGTTGACGGTGCGATCGATATTCTTACCTTACTTGTGAAAACTGAGCTCTGCGCCTCCAAATCCGAGGCACGCCGCAACGTACAGCAGGGCGGTGTCACGGTTGACGGTGATAAGGTAACCGATATTAGCAAAGCCTATACCAAGGCAGAGCTCGAAAACGGTTTGCTTATCAAGCGTGGCAAAAAGAACTACCGCCGCGCGGTAACAAAATAACGCTGTAACTTCCCCGTATCACAAAGCTGCCCCCACTTGCGCTGTTCGCGCAAGTGGGGGCAGCTTTATTTACGATAAGGCTACTTTTACTGTGCAACATCTAACGTACCAACGGTATATGCTTTCGCATAAGGGGTAGCCGCCTTTAGATAGGTCAGCTTGCCGTTCTCAATACCTACAATACCGTATATGCTCTCCCCCTCACCAAGCTCGGTAATCAGGTAAACCTTATAATCGGTTTGGGGAGCAGTGAGGCGAACACGACTCACGGAATTGCCCGAGGTATAGTAAAGATATCCGTTTTCGACCGCAAGATCCGCATAACAACCTGTGTAATACCGATTGCCCTCTGCTACCCAGTAGCCGCCCTTGATATCAAGAAAGTGTGTCAGGGCGGTAATATCGGTGCCGGATAGGATCATGCCGCGCGCAGAGCCACCGGAAGCACTTACACTGAGATAATATACGCCCCCGTGCTTTAAAATCGGAGAATTGGATGTGCGAAATGCGGCACCGTCATACTTGGTATCACTTGCCGCTTTTGCCGTTGCCCAAGCGCGGTGACGGTCAGCTTCCTTCCTTGCCGCATCTATGGCAACGAGCCCCGCATCGCTTTGCAGAAAATACGTATAAGAGGTAAGCGTGGGGTGGCTTTTGTTATCATCCCACGTAATGTCCACATGATACCACGCACCGTCGATCTTTACCAAATTCCACGCATGCTTCATTGCATCGCTTGTTACGGGTATGGATTCAAGCCCCAGCTCTCTTGCCGCGGCGATCAAACCCAGCATATACGCCTGACAAACACCTGTTTTTTGCGTAAAAAAGGTGTATGCGTCACGAATGGTAAGCGTTTCGTCATAGGTGTAATTTCGTATGAAATAATCATGTAAGTAGAGGATCTTATCAAAATCCGAACCGTTTTCCGGTGCGCCCGCTACGATCTCGGCAAGCCTTTCCTGATAGATCTCACGCATTCCAAGCACTTCTTCCTTGGTGGCAGTATAGGTTGGCGTAACAGAAACAACCGCCCCCTCGCTTGAGGATATGCCGTATGCGGATTGCAAATAAAAATATTCGGGCGAGGAGTATATAATGGAAGACATCGCCGCCTTTACCGCATCCTTCGTCGGAGAAAGTGCGGAAAGATCGATCACACTCTCCATATTGTTAAGACCTTGGCGCAGAGCTTCCTCCAAGGTGGCATCCACCTTGACAGCAGGATTGTAATCGGTATAGTTACTGCCGCTATCAACGGGGCCGCTTGGCTGCTCCTCTTCTTCCTCACCTTTCGGTTCTGCTAACGCCAGCAAACGGTCAAAGCGATCAAGCGCACCGCTAAAATACGCGGTAACGTCATCGATAAAAGAAAGCTTTTCATATCGCCAAAGACAAAAGGAGGCAAAAAAAACGATCAATAGCATCGCGCTGATGCTCCTTAAAAAGCTCTTCATCTTTTCCCCTCCTTATTTAGATTTTATTTTTGTCAAAGTGCCTGCCGTATTGCATGCTCGGCGGCTTCGCACCCCTCACCCTCAAAAAGCTCGGGGGCATCGGCGGTCTTCTCCTCCTCGCTCGGCATCACAACGCCCTCCCCTTCGGGATCGGGCGCAACAACGGCATCAAGCAAAAGTGCCGCACCGACCGTACTGCCTGTAGCCGCGGCAAGCGCGAGTAGTGCTTCGGTAACGCTTCTGCGCCGAATGGCAAGCACGATAAAAGTAACTGTTAGCACCAAAGCTGAAAACACTGCAGAAAGCCCCAAGATCTCTTTGGTTTCTTTCTTCATTTTCATGCAGCGCACCTCCCCTTACTGACCTGCGTTCATTTTAAGATATGCATTGATAAATCCGTCGATATCGCCGTCCATAACAGCACCGATATTGCCGTTTTCAAATCCCGTTCTGGTATCTTTTGCGAGTGTGTAGGGCATAAACACGTAGGAACGGATCTGTGAGCCCCACTCGATATTCACCTTATTGCCCTGAATTTCCTCAATGGTATCCAGGCGCTCGCGAAGCTTGATCTCCATGAGCTTTGCCTTGAGCATCTTCATGGCAGTTTCCTTGTTTTGCAGCTGACTGCGCTCGGTCTGGCAACCGACCACAATACCCGTAGGCTTATGCAAAATACGAATGGCAGAGTCGGTTTTATTGATGTGCTGACCGCCCGCACCACTCGAACGGTGGGCAGTGACCTCAATATCCTCATCGCGGATCTCTACGGCATCCACATCATCAAACTCGGGCATGACCTCGATCGAGGCAAAGGATGTCTGACGTCTGCCTGCGGCATCAAAGGGCGATACGCGCACCAGGCGGTGCACGCCGTTTTCGCTTTTGAGGTACCCGTAGGCGTTTGTACCCTCTACCATAATGGTAGCACTCTTAATACCCGCCATGTCGCCGTCAAGCCAGTCAACCAGCTTATATTTGAAGCCGCGACGCTCTGCCCAGCGTGTGATCATACGGTATAGCATCTGCGCCCAATCCTGCGCCTCGGTGCCACCCGCGCCCGGGTGGAAGGAAACAATCGCATTGCTACGGTCATATTCCCCGTTAAGGAGCACCTCCATACGCTGGGTATCTTCCGCTTCAATGATTGCCGCAAGCTCGCCTTCGACCTCCTCAACACAGCTCTCATCCTCTGCCTCGATTGCGATCTCCGCCAAGGCTATGGCATCCTCAAGGCGTGCGCAAAGTGCCTCGTATTCGGCAATGGTATCCTTGCTTTGCTTTAATTCCTGCAAGACCTTTGCGGAATTGGGATCTGCCCAAAACGAGGGGTCTGCGGTTTTTTGCTCAAGCTCCGCCACGCGTGCGGCAAGATCCTCAATGCGAAGCGCGCCTCCAAGATCCTGTAGCTTTTCGCGCATATCAATAAGCTCGTGTCTGGCATTTTCAAGTGCGATAATCAAAAAAGTACCTCCCGCCGCATAAGCGACATTTTCCATAATAACTAATTGTAATAATTATAGCATATTTTTCCCTTTTTGACAAGGGGGATACCAAAAATTGAAATTCGTTAAAATTTGCACCTAAAAAACCGCTTTCTCCACCGTTTGCCGATGAAAAAAGCGGTTTTTCTTGTGTTTTTACGGGCAAAAATGAATCAGCCCTTCTTTTTATTATGAAAAGCGAATGGTTCTTACACGGCGCACACCGTCAAGCGCAAGAATATCCTTCTCCGCCTGCTCAGTTACCTCACCGTTTACCTCAAGAATGGTATAAGCATTGTCGCCCTTGGATTTGTTGAGCATGTTTTCGATATTAATGCCGTCCTTTGCCATAACTGCGGATACGTTTGCAAGCACGGCAGGAATGTTGGCATGCAGCACACAAACGCGCACCGTGGCAGAAACAGGCATGGATGCGGCAGGATAGTTTACACTGTTGCGGATATTGCCGTAACGGATGTACTCATCAAGCTCATCTGCAGCCATTACCGCGCAGTTTTCCTCGGATTCCTCCGTAGAGCCGCCAAGATGCGGGATCACGATAGCACCGGGAATGGCAACCGTTTCCTCAGTCGGGAAATCGGTTACATATGCGGAAACCGCACCGCTTGCCATAGCTGCGGCAAGATCGGCAGCATTGACGAGCTCTGCACGTGCGAGGTTAATGATCTTTACGCCCTTCTTCATCTGCGCGATCGTTTGAGCGTTGATCATGCCCGTTGTGGTTTCCGTGGCAGGCACGTGAAGCGTGAGGTAATCGGCTTTCTGATAAACCTCCTCATACGTGTTGGCTTTTTCGATATGATGATCAAGATTCCATGCACCCGCAACAGAAAGGTAAGGGTCACAGCCTACAACCTTCATGCCAAGCTTTACGGCAACGTTTGCCACCAAGCCGCCAATGGCACCAAGGCCAATGACGCCAAGCGTTTTGCCCTTGATCTCAGTACCGCCAAACTGTGCCTTGCCTGCCTCAACCTGCTTGGCAACGTCAGCAGTGCCCGCAAGCGAGCGCGCCCAATTGATACCGCCTACCACATCGCGAGAAGCAAGAAGCAATGCGCAGATCGCAAGCTCCTTTACGCCGTTTGCATTGGCACCGGGGGTGTTAAATACCACAATGCCCTCCTCGGCGCAGCGTGCAACGGGAATGTTATTCACACCTGCACCCGCACGTGCAATGGCAAGCAGTTCAGAATTAAAGGTCATATCATGAAGCTTGGCAGAGCGAACCATGATACCGACAGGTGCGCTGACATCGGTGCCGCACTGATATACGGTGGGGTCAAGACGCTCTGTGCCCACCTTCGCAATTTTGTTAAGTAAAAGAATGTTATTCATCTGATTGCTTCCTTTCAAGCCTTGGGATTGGCAGCAGCAAAATCCTTCATAAACGCTACCAGCTTATCAACACCCTCGCTGGGCATTGCGTTATAAATAGAAGCACGCATGCCGCCAACCGAACGGTGACCCTTGAGATTCTTCAAGCCTGCGGCAGCTGCCTCCTTGGCAAATTTCTTGTCAAGCTCGGCATCACCCGTAACAAAGGTGACGTTCATCATCGAACGGCTCTCCTTCTTCACAGGAGCGATATAGTAGCTTTGGCTGTCAAGATAGTTATAAAGAACAGCAGCCTTCTTTTCGTTGTACTTCTTCATTTCCGAAAGGCCGCCAAGAGAGAGCAGCCACTCGCAAACCAGCTTTGCTACGTAAATGGTGTAGCAAGGGGGCGTGTTGTACATCGAGCCGTTCTCTGCCATGGTCTTCCACTCCAGCATGGTGGGCATTTTGGGATCGGCATACTCAAGCAGATCCTCGCGCACAATAACGATCGTAAGACCTGCGGGTGCCATGTTTTTCTGCGCACCTGCATAGATCACGCCAAAGCGGCTTACGTCAACAGGCTCGGAAAGAATGCAGGAGGACATATCGGCAACAAGCGGAATATCGCCCGTGTCGGGAATGTCAGCATACTTCGTGCCATAAATGGTGTTGTTATAGCAGATATGTACGTAAGCGGCATCGGGACGGAACATCTCACGCGTAAGGGCGGGAATGTGATCGAAGTTATCCTCCTTGCTGGTAGCAGTGCAAACAACGTCATAGCCCATTTTTTGTGCTTCCTTAAACGCCTTGCCGGAGAACTGACCCGAAACCACGTAGTCAGCCTTACCGGTGCGGCCGATGAGGTTCAGGGGAACTGCCGCAAATTGGGTAGAAGCGCCGCCCTGCAAAAAGAGCACCTTATAGTTATCGGGGATGTTCATCAGCTTGCGAAGCATTGCCTCGGCATCCGCAATAATTGCTTCATAATCGGGCGAACGATGCGACATCTCCATAACGGACATGCCGGAATCACCGTAAACAATCAGCTCTGCCGCTGCCTTTTCAAGCACGGGCAGGGGGAGCATGGAAGGTCCTGCAGAAAAATTAAACACTCTGTTCATCATAAGCCTCCAAAAGCCGAAAGCATCTTTGCTTTCCATAAATATAGATTAACTTTTATTATATACCTTTGCTTTTTTTATGTCAAGGTCTTTGATAAAAAATATACAATGTGACACACAAAAAAAGCGGAGTGAAACTCACTCCGCTTTATGTATTTTAAACAAACAATCCAAACACCAGCGCCAAAAGCAAGGATACCACGGTAGGGATGAGGCAACAGGTCACACCGATGTCGGCATACGACTCCTTGTGCTTGCAGTTACACACGGCAAGCAGGGTGATCACGGCGCCGTTATGAGGGAGCGTGCCAAGACCGCCCGAGGCAATAGAGGCAATACGGTGCAGCCACTCGGGATTCATCCCGAGCTCAGTCGCCTTGGAAAGATAGACCGGACCGAGCGTTTCGAGCGCGATCGACATACCGCCCGATCCCGAGCCTGTTGCACCCGACAGGACGTTGACAGCAACCGCCTCCGAAAAGAGAATCGAGCCCGGCATATTGAGCATGGCATTTTTGAGGACCTCAAAGCCGGGTACGATCTTCAAAACTGCACCGAATCCAACAGCACAAGATGTGTTCATGATCGCCGCAAGCGATCCGTTGGCACCGGCGTTAAAGGCAGGCAGCACCTCTTTTAGCTGATGCAGATTCATCAAGCACGTGACGGCAATACCGCCAAGAAGCGCAATGATGATCGCCTGGTTGGAATTGAGGTCTGCAATGCCGAAGCTTTTGAGAATAGGGGGCAGGACGTTGAGGATCAGCACGACCACGATAAGAGGGACAAGGCCGCAAAGCCAATGCCATTTCGGTTGCTCACGTGCCTCACCCTTTTCGGCGTGCTTCTCATCCTCCACAAAGCCAAGTCCCTGTTTTCTCGCGCAGGATATGCGCCATTGAAGATAAAAGTACCCCGGCACACCGATCAGCAAGGCGGCGAGCAGACCCATAAGAGGACCGGCTGTCGCGGTGGTACCGTAATAGCTTGTGGGGATAATGTTTTGAATCTGCGGCGAACCGGGCAGACAAATCATCGTAATGCCAAAAGACCCAAACGCAATTGCCGCAGGCAAAAGAGTGCGCGGAAGATTTGCCTCTCGGTAAATAGCAAGCCCCATCGGATACAGTACAAACACCACGACAAAGCAGGAAATGCCGCCATAGGTCATCAAGATACAGGGTAGGATAACGGCGAGAAGCGCATATCGAAGCCCGATGATAGAAACCAATTTATTGGCAAGAGAGCGCGCCGAGCCGGTGAGATCCATGATCTTACCGTAAATAGCACCAAGAAAGAAGGCGGGGAACCAAGAAATAATATAACTTGCCGTACCCGACATATATTCACCAAGATAAGTATCAAGCACATTAAGCCCGCCCATAAGCGCAACCAGTGCCGCGCAAACCGGCGCGACCCAAATGATCGAGCATCCCTTATAGGCAAGGTAGATCAGCAACGCAAGTCCCAAAAAAATTCCGATTAACGAGATGACCACTAAAAAGCCCTCCGTGTAACATATTGAATTTATTATATCATAATTCTTACCTTAGAATCGCCGCGAGAGCCGACGGGCGCGAGTGGCGATATAAAATCGGAAAGAATTATGATCAATAAAACCTACTTTAATTCGCGCCGAGGTGCCCGCGAATATAGCGGGTGCGGCGCATGCGTGGTTTTATTATATCATAATTTCTACCTCTTGCTGTTTTCACGGCAATCGTCCGAGAAAACAGCATAAAATCAAAAGAAATTATGATCAACAAAACCTACCTTAATTCGCGCCGAGGTGCCCGCGAATATAGCGGGTGCGGCGCATGCGTGGTTTTATTATATCACATTCAAATATTAAAAGTAAAGATGTTTCCTCCGATTTTCACAATGACAGAAATAAAAGTATAAACTTGCTTCTTTTGCAAATACTAACAGTACAAATCTGTAAAGCAAGGAGAATTTTATATATATGAAAGCAACAGGAATCGTCAGACGCATCGATGACCTCGGCCGCGTCGTGATCCCAAAAGAAATAAGACGCACCATGCGTATTCGCGAGGGCGACCCCCTTGAAATTTATACCGACCGCGAGGGTGAGGTCATTTTTAAAAAATATTCACCCATTGGAGAGCTTGCCGCATTTGCGGGAGAATATGCGGAAACGCTGCACAAAACCTGTGCCCTTTCGGTCGTGATCTGCGACAGAGATGCCATTATTGCAACAGCGGGTGTGCCGCGCAAGGAATACGGAGAAAAATCGGTATCCGAAGGACTTGAAAAGATTATTGAAGGACGCACTATGTATGTATGGCGTGACGGCATGGAGCGCATTCCCGCAATAGCTGAGGGCGGAAGTCATACCGTCAGCTGTGCGATGCCGATTCTTGCAGAAGGTGATATTGTTGGCTGTGTCGTATCCCTTACAACGGGTGACAAAAACGACAAATTTATGCCTGCCTCCGATGTGGAAAGCAAGCTTATTCAAACAGCCGCAGGATTTCTCGGCAAGCAGCTGGAATCATAAAAAAACGGCTCAAATGCCTCTGCATTTGAGCCGTTTTCTATTTGCGCCACGGCATATAAAGCCTTCCCAATGGCAAGGATCCTTCCTCCTCAATGCGGTTTTCAATTGCCACAAAGAAGCAGACTGCCAAAAAAGCATAGGGAACGGGGCAAAATTCACCCGGATTTACCATGGACATGAGAAGTAATCCAAGATAGCAAAGCGCGAAGCCAAAGTCGGTTGTACGCCACACACGCAAGGACAGGCAAGCACGCGTATAAAGCTGGTAGCTCCACGCCAAAATGCCCACAATCCCAAGGCCGCCTACGACCTGTGCTATAAAAATGTGATACCAATTGATCGTTCCCTGCTTGCCATTAAACAGGTCCCCGTTACCGCGATATCCAAAGCCACTGCCAAAAAGCGGATTTTTAGAAAAATCCTCAAAGCCGCGCGCAAGCAGCTTCCAGCGCACCTCGCTTCTGTTTGCGAAATCCACTATAACCGAATTCTGATAAAGCTCGTTTAGCAAACCGACCGCCACCACGCAAACAAGGATAAGGCAGGCACAGCTACACCACTTTTTAACGCGACCCTTCTCCGTGAGAAATGCCCAAAAGCAGCAAATAATCAGCTCTATTCCCACAAACACCTGTCCACCGCGAGATCCCACCAGCATGGTAGCAGCAAACATAAGAAAACTCAAAATATAGTGCTCAAATCCCCTTCTCTTCTGCGCAAACGCAGCAGGCAAAGCGATCATCAGCATGGTAGCGATATTGTTGCTCCATTGAGGCACCTCATAGCCAAAGATCGCCCGCGCTTCTATCACACGCGGCACCATGTACCAAAAAACAATGGCGGCGGCAGTCATGCCCCAACACAAAAGATCGCGCATAAACGCCTCGCGGTCTGCCCCCGTTTTCAGCTCACTCTTCATGATCCAATAGGAAAGAACGAGCCCCGGACCAAGCCCTGCCATAAACACAAGTGAGGCCGGTCGAAAATAATCGGAGGCGGATATCATGCCAACGCCGCCAAGCAGTGTTGCCACGCTGACCGCTATAAGCGGCAAAACCGACGCCCCTAAAGAAAAACGCGGTTTTTTGCGGATCAAATACACCGCCATGCCGACAAGCACAACGGGCAAAAGCCAAGCATATTGAACAAAAACAGAAAAGGAATCGTAGCAAAAGATCAGCAGCAAGGTAAGCTGCAAAAATAATAGCGTGAGATACTTGGCACTTTTAAGAACCAATAAGCCAACGCAGAGCACGCAAACAAGCACTACCGCAATAGGGGCGATCCTTTCGGTATCGCCCCCTGTGCGTACTGCCGTAAAGAACGCTGCAAGACAGAGCGCCAGGCGATATATCTCTGCACCGTATTTTTGTATGACAGATTTCATTATCTATTTCCTTCGGCAGTCAAAACGCTTACTTGTTGGATCCGTTTTCAGCACGGTGCACATATTTACCGTATTTGCTGTAATTGCCGTAATGAGAATAATAACCGAATGCGCCCTTGGCATTTACATCATTGAGCACAAAGCCCGCAATATTGGCACGGGTTGCCAAGAGTTTATTGATCACCTCGGATACAGCATCGATCTTAGAATACCCCGCGCGCGTCACGACAATGTAGCTCGATACCAGTGAGGTCAAAACGCCCGCATCAGCAGTTTCAAGCAACGGAGGCAGATCCATAAACACATAATCGTATTTTTCCTTTGCCATGTCGATCAAGGACTGCATTCTGACAGAAGCCAGCAGCTCGGAGGGATTGGGCGGAATATGACCGCACACCATCACGTCAAGCGACTCGTATGCATTCTTTACAACACAGGCCTCAAGCGGATCTTCGTCAATGCCCGCCAATGCCTCGGAAAGCCCGTGAAGCTCTGCGGACAGATCAAATACCTTGTGCTGCACAGGGCAACGCATATCACCGTCGATCAAAAGCACCTTTTTGCCGAGCTGCGCAAAGCTGATTGCCATATTGGCAATCACAAGGCTCTTGCCCGCCCCGGCAAAGCCCGAGGTGACGGCAAACACAGGGCAACGATTGTCCTCCAAAGCTACATACATAAGATTGGTACGCATGGTTTTAAAGGATTCGGAAATAGAGAACGGCGTTTCCTTGGCAAGCAGGCGATGATCATAATTTCTCTGAATGTGCGCAGCCGCATTTGGCGCATCCAGGGCTTGCGCGTTGTGTTTTTTGATCTCTTCGCCGCCTCTTGCGCTCCAGCGCGGGATCTGACCCACTACGGGAAGCTGGCATGTGTTTTTGAGTATTTCTTCATCATATACGGTCTTATCAAGGAATGCCTTGAAAAAGAACAGCGCATACACAAAAACAACCGCAAGTATAGCGCCGATTGCCGTATTGAGCAAGGTGTTGGGAGAATCGGCAGTTTCCGCCAAGGAGCCGTATTCGATCAGTTTAACGTTAACATATGCTCTAGTACTGTCATTGAGCAAAAGATCGGGGGTCATGTTCTCTATAACATGTAAAATATCATACGCCTCTTGACGGTCGGTGGATGACACCTTTACCGTAAATACAGGCAAGCTGCTCTTAGAGGAGCTGGAAATCTTTTTTGAAAGCTGCTTTAATGTAAGCTCCTTGCCGTATTGCTCATTA
Source organism: Clostridia bacterium (assembly GCA_017505785.1). Lineage (GTDB taxonomy): Bacteria > Bacillota > Clostridia > Oscillospirales > CAG-272 > Firm-07. The sequence goes on along the minus strand of JAFVOQ010000034.1, from coordinate 51,068 downwards.
TACGCCTTTAAAATTTGGCTGAGGTATACGTTTCCCTTTACCTCGTTTGCATAGTTTGCGGCAAACTGGGCAGCACCTGCCTGATAGCTGCTGTTCATCGCACCATCCTTATTTGAGGTGTTTTCCACCGAAAATTCAGCAGTGGAAGAATACATGGGATCAATAAACAGCTTTGTGAAGGCGAACGCGCCCGCAGCACCCACAACAAGAGCAAGGAGCAGTGGGAGCAAGCGTTTTCTCAGAACTGCTACCAAAAAGCTTAGGGTTATTTCATTTGTTTTTGCTTGTTCGTTCATAATTTACTCCTTGTTTTTAGAGATTGCCGCATTGGTTCGCTTATCGGCACGGTAGGTAGGAACCAACTCCTTGATCAGCGCAAGCAGCGTTGCATTATCATTCGTTGCAGTGGCAGCTTTCATTTGATCAAGGGTGTGATCAAGCAGTGCGCCGTCCACATGAATGGGGTTGCCAATATAAATTTTCTTGTTGGGGGTCTTCCGCATCCCCTCTTCGTTTAAGAGAAGCTCCTCAAAAAGCTTCTCTCCCTGGCGCAAGCCCGTAAAGGTAATTTGAATATCCTCATAGGGTGTATAGCCCGAAAGGCGGATCAGATTTTCGGCAAGCGATACGATTCGCACCGGCTCACCCATATCAAGCACAAAGATCTCACCGCCCGTAGCATATGCCCCGGCTTGCAGCACAAGCGAAACGGCTTCGGGGATCGTCATAAAATAACGGATAATATCCTTATGCGTCACCGTGACAGGACCGCCCTCGGCGATTTGGCGCTTAAACAGCGGGATCACACTGCCGTTACTGCCGAGCACGTTGCCGAAGCGAACCGCAACGTAATCGGTTTTCTCGGAATGCTGGGCAAAATTCTGCACGATCATTTCGCAAATACGCTTTGTGGCACCCATGACATTGGTGGGATTGACAGCCTTATCAGTAGAGATCATAACGAAGCGTTCTGCGCCGAAATCGTTCGCTGCCTTAGCCACATTATATGTGCCAAACACATTGTTTTTAACAGCCTCAGCAGGGCTGGTTTCCATAAGAGGCACATGCTTGTGCGCCGCCGCATGGAATACGATATGCGGATGTACCATGTCAAAGACATCGTTCACACGCCTTGCCTCGCGCACGCTGCCGATCAGCACCTTGAGATTAAGATACGGGAAATTGCGCCGCAGCTCCATTTCAATATCATAAGCGTTATTTTCATAGATATCAAAAATGGTGAGCGAGGCGGGATTGTGCGCCGCGATCTGTCGGCACAGCTCACTGCCGATCGAACCGCCACCGCCCGTAACCAAAATGTTTTTGCCCTCGATATAACCGAAAACCTCGCGCGTGTTTATGCTGATCGGTTCACGACCGAGAAGATCGTCAATGCTCACATCTCGCATCAGGTGCGTGATTGCCGTGCCGTCGATCATCTCATGCATTCCGGGCAAAATACGCACGCGGCACTTGGTGCGGGCACAGATCTCACAGATCTCACTGATCGCCTGTCTGTGGGCCGAAGGAATTACAATAAATATCTGCTCAACGCCATACTTTTGAACCGCTTGTTCAATATCGTTTCGATTTCCCACAACAGGCACGTTACAAATTCGCGTGTTGACCTTTTGTGGGTCATCGTCAATAATACAAAGCGGTACATATGCGATCTTATCAGAGGTCTTCATTTCTCGAATGATCGTGGTGCCGGCATCACCGCCGCCTATGACCATAACGGGGATTCGCTCTTTTCTTCCGATGAAACGGTGCCGCCATGCGTTTGAAAAGCGTGACCAGTAGCGCGATATGCAGATCAGATCAAAAAGAAACACAAACGCAAGCACGACCTCGCGCACACGAAATCCGGCGATTAAGTGATTAAAGAGTATGTTCGGAAGCATTGCCACCAGCACGCCAAGGCAAATGCGCAGCATTTCCTCAAATCCCGCATTTCTAAGGGACATGTTGTAAAAACCGCACAGTGCAAATATGGGCAAGGTCAGCACCGCAGCACCCAAGACACTGAAGCCATTCTTGAAAACACCGTCTAAGCTGTTGGTAAACAGTACGCGTGCCAGAAATAGCGAAAGCAGCAAAAAAGCAAGATCCGCAAACACAAACGCGACTATTTTTCGAATCTTTCTCCAACATATATTTGTCATTTTGTCACCTCACTGGAATCGATCATTTTTCAAAAGTATTAAGAAGCCCCTCAATCCTCGGGATCGGGCAGAACACGGTTCTTTTCTTTTTTCTTTTCCTCGCGTTTTTCTGCCTTTTCCTGGCGTTCCGCCTCATCGCGCTCGCGCTTTTTTTGCTTTTCGGCTTCGTCGCGCTCTCTCTTTTCCTGGCGTTCACGCTCGCGGCGCTCGCGCTCGATCTGGTCGGGATCGGTATAACGCGCCTCCAGCATTTCCTGCGCCACCGCCTTAAGGTAAGCCGAAAGCGACAGAATATCAAGGAGCGCCACAAAAAAATCATGATCGTTTTCTACGTCAAGACCATCCTCCTGCAGCAAGGACAGGACAAGCGCGCCGGCGCGTGTGCGGTTGCTTTCCTTCACAGAAAGAAACCGTTCATACCCCGTTGCAAGATCGCTGCCGGCAAAGCCGCAGTCATTGCGCGCACCCATAAGCACACGCTTGATCTCTGCGATAGAAAGCGTATTCTTGAGCGCATATACGAGCAGCATTTCTATGATGTGCTCGCGCGTGTATTTCTTGCCTGTAATCGGGCTGATCAGACCGTCCTTAGAATAATTGTTGATCATGGTTTTCGTCAATGCACGCTCGCGGTAACGCGGCGATGCACTGCTGTTTTTGTCGGCAACAAGGCTCAAAATCTGATCAAGATAAAGATCAATGGCAGGGATATCCGTATCGGCAAGATCAGCATCCTTTACGGCAACCCCGATCAGGGCTTCAAGCTCCTTTAACGTCATATAGAACTTCCCCTTCCTGTATGATAAGACAGAATACGACAATCATACATATAACTATTATATCGTTTTACGCCGTAAAAGTCAATACAAAAACGCATTTTTTGTATTTTTACATGATATGGATGTACCTGGCATCGCAAAAGCACCGCAAAAAAGAGATAGGGCTGCGTCAGTTAGACACAGCCCATTTTACTGTTATTTTCGCGTACCGTCATCCCACAAAATGAGTTTGCCGGCTTCACGCGTTTTGTTGAGATCGATCAAACGCTGGTTCGACGAGCCGCGGAAACGCAAACGAATATCCTTCTTTGCTTCCACAAATCTGCCGTCAACAAGCACGTCGATGAGAGAAAGCATCTCGTCGGTCGCCTCACACCGCGCGCGGCTCTCGCCCACGAGCTCCTCAAGCACATACCCCGAATAGCACCAAACGGTTTTAGTGGGGTACCGTGCTTTGATTTTTTGCAAAAGCGGTAGCAAAACACGTTGGTTTTGCGGCTCCATCGGCTCACCCCCAAGCAGTGAAAAGCCGCCGATGTAATCCGGTGCCATGAGATCAAGGATTTCTCGCTCCGTTTGGGGGGTAAACGGCTCGCCGTAGTTAAAATCCCACGTATCACTGTTAAAGCAACCGGGGCAATGATGCGTACAGCCCGAAACGAAAAGTGAAACACGCACGCCGGGACCGTTTGCAATATCGCGTTTTTTAATTGCGCCGTAATTCATAAGGATCAAAGATGCAGCACGCGCTCACGGATCTCCTGTGTGCGCCCTTGGTTCCAATACTGCGAGCCGATATACCCACACGTGCGGCGCGCTACGTTCATCTTGTTTTGATCGCGGTTGTGGCAATGCGGGCATTCCCAAACAAGCTTGCCGTCATCCTCCACGATCATAATTTCTCCGTCATAGCCGCAAACCTGGCAGTAATCGCTCTTGGTGTTGAGCTCGGCGTACATGATATTATTGTAAATAAACTTCATGACCTCAAGCACCGCATCCAGGTTATCCTGCATGTTGGGAACCTCAACGTAGCTGATCGCGCCGCCGGGAGAAAGCTCTTGGAATTTAGACTCGAACGCCAGCTTCTCGAAGGCATCGATCTCCTCGGTAACGTGAACGTGATAAGAATTGGTGATATAGCTCTTATCGGTCACGCCGCGAATTTTGCCAAAGCGCTTTTGCAGGCACTTGGCAAACTTATAGGTCGTGGACTCAAGGGGCGTGCCGTAAAGCGAATAATGGATATTCTCCTCCGCCTTCCATTTCTTGCAGGCATCATTCAGACGCTGCATTACCTCAAGGCCAAAGCTCTGCCCCTCGGGGTCGGTGAGCTTCTTGCCCGTTACGGCATATACGCACTCCCAAAGACCTGCGTAACCGAGCGAAATGGTGGAATAACCGCCGTGAAGGAGCTTGGTGATCGGCTCGCCCTTTTCAAGGCGGGCAAGCGCACCGTACTGCCACAGAATGGGCGCGGCATCGGAAAGCGTTCCCTCAAGGCGCTCGTGACGGCATTGCAGCGCACGGTGACAAAGCTCAAGTCGCTCGTCAAGCACCTTCCAGAATTTTTCAATATCTCTGCCCTCAAGCGTTGCGGTGCACGCGGCATCCACCAGATTAATGGTAACCACACCTTGATTAAAGCGGCCGTAATACTTCGCTTTTCCGTTTTCATCCACCCATGGCGTGAGGAAGGAACGGCAGCCCATGCAGGTATAGCACTGCCCGTCGCCATTGTCATCAACCTTAAGGTTTTTCATCACCTTTTCGGAGATATAGTCGGGCACCATACGCTTTGCCGTACACTGTGCGGCAAGCTTTGTGAGCTCAAAGTAGGGAGCACCCTCGTGAATATTATCCTCCTCAAGCACGTAAATGAGCTTGGGGAATGCGGGTGTGACGTACACGCCTGCCTCATTTTTTACACCGCGGATGCGCTGACGCAGCACCTCGCGAATGATGAGTGCAAGGTCGTGCTTGAGCTGCGGATTCTTAGCCTCGCCAAGATACATAAATACCGTTACAAAGGGAGCTTGTCCGTTGGTGGTCAGCAATGTCACGACCTGATATTGAATGGTCTGCACGCCGCGACTGATCTCCTTAAGGAGTCGCTGCTCTACGATCTCGGCGATCTTCTCCTCGCCGGGAGCAATGCCAATATCCTCCATTTCTGCAAGCACCTCTCCCCTGATCTTTTCACGCGACACCTGCACAAAGGGCGCAAGGTGCGTCAAGGAAATGCTTTGACCGCCGTATTGGTTAGAGGCAACCTGTGCAATGATCTGTGTGGCGATGTTGCAGGCGGTGGAAAAGCTATGGGGCTTTTCGATCAGCGTACCGCTGATCACAGTGCCGTTTTGCAGCATATCCTCAAGATTCACAAGATCGCAGTTGTGCATGTGCTGTGCAAAATAATCCGCATCGTGGAAGTGAATGATGCCCTCCTCGTGCGCACGCACAATGTCCTCAGGGAGCAGAATACGGCGCGTAAGGTCCTTTGACACCTCGCCCGCCATATAGTCACGCTGCACGCTGTTGACAGTGGGGTTTTTATTGGAATTTTCCTGCTTCACTTCCTCATTATTACACTCAATCAATGAAAGAATATTTTCATCGGTGGTGTTGGCGCGACGTGCAAGGTTACGCGTGAAGCGATAACGAATGTAGCGCTTGGCTGTTTCGGGTGCATTTTGCTGAATGATCAGCGTTTCTACCAGCTCCTGGATCTCCTCCACGGAAAGCGCACGCCCCACATCCTCACAATAATCCTCAATGACAAAGGAAATATAGTCAATTTGGCGTTTGGTGAGTTCAGGTTTTCCCTCGCCGCTTTCGTTCGCCTTCTCAATAGCGCGCACGATTTTGTCGCGGTCAAAGGTCACTTCCGAGCCGTTTCTTTTAATGATCTTCATTTTTTCCTCTCCCTTCGAGCGCCCGTGCGCCCCTATATTTAGATGCAAATTTTACAATGAAACACAATATGTTGTGTCAGGCAGCATTTAGTATACCATGAGTTGCGAAAAAAGGCAAGTGCTTTTTCAATAAAATAATACACAAAAATAGCACTCGTTTTTTGGGCTGTTTGTCATCTTTGCAAAACACAGTAAATAAAAGCCTTGACATGCTTAAAAAAGAGCCTTGACTACCTTATAAATACATTTTTTCTTTCTGCTCTTGCATTATTCGCGAAAATGCGGTAAAATATAGAACGACTAAAATTTAAGGATAAAAAACATGGACGAAAGAACAAGAAAAGAAATAGAGCGCAGACGCACCTTTGCGATCATCTCACACCCCGACGCAGGTAAAACCACCCTGACAGAAAAGCTCCTTCTTTACGGCGGTGCCATTCAATCCGCAGGCTCGGTTAAGGGCAAGCAAAGTGATCGCCACGCCGTTTCTGACTGGATGGAGCTCGAAAAGCAGCGCGGCATCTCGGTGACCTCATCGGTGCTTCAATTTGAATATAACGGCTATTGCATCAATATTCTTGACACCCCCGGGCATCAAGACTTCTCGGAGGACACCTACCGCACCCTCATGGCAGCCGACAGCGCGGTTATGGTGATCGATGCGGCAAAGGGTATCGAGCCTCAAACGCGCAAGCTCTTTCATGTTTGCGCCAAGCGCGGCATCCCGATCTTTACCTTTATTAATAAGCTCGACCACGAGGCACGTGACCCTTTTGATCTGCTCGACGAGCTCGAGCGTGAGTTTGGCATTGGCACATACCCCATGAACTGGCCCATAAGCTGCGGCGTGACCTTTAAGGGTGTTTACGACCGCCGTGAGCGCGCCATTCACGCCTTTGACGATGCACACCGCGGCAGGAGCCGCCTTTCCTCGATCGCATGCGACATTTCCGACACCGAAAAGCTTGACGAGCTGATCGGTGAAAACCTTCGAGAGGAGCTTGTGGAGCAGGTTGAGCTGCTTGACGGTGCTTCCTTTGATTTTGACCTTGATGCCATTGCAAAAGGCAAGCTCTCGCCTGTATTTTTCGGATCGGCACTGAACAACTTCGGTGTTGAGGATTTTCTCAGATACTTCTTGCAGCTGACCCCCACGCCTCTGCCCCGCACAACCGAAACGGAAACGGTAGATCCGTTTGATGACCGCTTTTCGGCGTTTGTATTCAAGATCCAGGCAAACATGAACAAGGCACACCGCGACCGCATTGCCTTTTTGCGTATCTGCTCGGGCAAGTTTGAGCGCGGCAAGGAATACTATCACATGCAGGCAGGCAAGCCCATTAAGCTGGCGCAGCCCCAGCAAATGATGGCAGAAGCACGAGAGGGCATTGACGAGGCATATGCAGGTGACATCATCGGCGTATTCGACCCCGGCGTATTTTCGATCGGCGACACAGTATGCACCAAGGAGCGCAAGCTTGCCTTTGAGGGCATCCCCACCTTTGCGCCCGAGCATTTCGCCATGGTAGAGCAGATCGACTCGATGAAGCGCAAGCAATTCCAAAAGGGCATGAACCAAATTGCACAGGAGGGTGCCATTCGCATCTTCTTTGAGCCCGACAGTGGCTACGAGCGCGTGTTTGTGGGCGTGATCGGTACGCTCCAATACGACGTGCTGCAATTCCGCATGAAATCGGAGTACGGCGTAGAATATATCAAGCGCGATCTCCCCTTCCAATACATTCAACGCATCAAGGACTTTGGTGGGGATCTCGCCAAGCTCAATCTGGCTTCCGACACTCGCCGTGTTACCGATGTGCGCGGCAAAAGCTATCTGCTGTTTACCGGGCAGTGGAGTATCAAATGGGCACTTGACAACAACCCCTCCTTGGTATTGGAGGATTTTGATCGCCAATAATCCAAATTAGAGATTGGATTTTCCATTTTTGAAAACATTTTTTTCCATTTTTTGATGTTTTTATTTCAATTTTAGCAGTGCCGCGCGGTTTTTCTCTTTGCGGCGCTGCTATTTGTTATAATTTGCATCAAGGGGTCCGAAAAATTTGATTGACATTCCCCCAAAAACATGATATACTTTTATTGAAGAAAGCGAGGGTTGCCCCATTGCCCTTGCCACATATTTTTCCCGGTGTGCGGAAATACTACGAACAGTGAGGTTTTAACCATGACCGAAAAAGAAATGAACGAAGTTGAAATTTACACCCTGCAGGATGAGGAAGGCAATGAGCACGAGTTTGAGCTCATTGGCACCTGTGAGAAAAACGGCATCAAGTATTATGCCATGATCGCCGTAGAGGATGCCGAGGAAAACGGTGAGGTGTGTGAATACACCATTCTCAAAACCATTGTGGAAAATGGCGAGGAGAGCCTTGTTACCATTGATGACGACGACGAATTTGACGACGTTGCCGACTACTTTGACGACATGTTTGCCTCCGAGATCGACCACGATCAATAACTTTTTTGTAAACAGCCTGCTTAGTGCGTGATAATCGGTTGGTGGAGCCGACACGTATGAAATGGAGCCCGAACGCAGTCCGAATGCGGTTTGCAGACCTCCCTTTCCCTGCATCGATCGACTTGTCTCGACAGGGCAAAGGACGCTGGGAGCAGTAAAACATTCGGCAGGGCACCGCCTTGTGAAAACAGGGTTCTGATATATCGGTTACACGGCTCGGCGGGTCACACTGTATTTTCGCGCAATGCGCGATCTTGTCGCTGCGGCGGCTTTGCGTTTTGCCGCAAGGTCGCCGCTTTGTTAATTGCATGACTTAAATAATTATATAATAAAAGGAGCATTTGAACCATGGGCATTATCAAAGCAACACTTTCCGCCATTGGAGGTGGGCTTGCCGACACCTGGCAGGAGGTAATAGAGGCCGGTGTCATGCAGGACACCACCGTTTTTTGTAAAGGCGTAAAGGTTAGAAAAAATGACAAGCGGGGCAGCAATAAAAAAGGCACAGAGGATACCATTTCAAACGGTTCGATCATCCACGTATACGACAATCAATTCATGCTTTTGGTTGACGGCGGTAAGGTAGTGGATTTCACGGCTGAGCCCGGCTATTACAAGGTTGACAATTCCGCTATGCCCTCACTTTTTGCAGGGCAGTTTGGCAAATCGCTTGCAGAAACCTTCAGCCGTATCAAATACGGCGGTGTTCCCTCCTCCTCTCAAAAGGCATATTTTATCAATTTGCAGGAGATCAAGGGCATTAAATTCGGCACGCGCAACCCTGTAAATTATTTTGATAACTTTTACAATTCCGAGCTGTTCCTGCGCGCATTCGGTACATATTCCGTTAAAATCACCGATCCGCTGAAATTCTATACCGAGGCAATTCCGCGCAGTGCCACCACGGTGGATATCAACGATATCAACGAGCAATATCTTTCAGAGTTTCTTGATGCGCTGCAAGCGGCGATCAACCGCATGTCACAGGATGGCATTCGCATTTCGCACGTTGCCTCAAGATCTCGCGAGCTTTCCGCCTACATGGCAAACGAGCTTGATAATGACTGGAAGGCACTGCGCGGCTTTGAGGTGCTGTCGGTAGGCATTGCCAGCGTTTCTTACGACGAGGAGTCCAAGAAGCTGATCAACATGCGCAACCAAGGTGCCATGCTCGGCGATGCTGCCGTGCGCGAGGGCTATGTACAGGGTGCGATCGCACGCGGCTTTGAGGCGGCAGGAAATACCGCCGGCGGTTCAACTACCGCCTTTATGGGCATGGGTATGGGCATGAACACTGCAGGTAGCTTTGGTGCCTTTTCCGAAACCAACCGCGCCGCAATGGAGCGTGATGCGGCAAAGAAAGCCGCAAAAGTAAACGGCTGGACCTGCGCGTGCGGCACACAAAACGAAGGCAAATTCTGCTCGGAATGCGGCGCGAAGCAGCCAAGTGCCGCTACCGCCTGGGTCTGTCCCAAATGCGGCAACAGTGCCAGTGGCAAATTCTGCTCGGAATGCGGCGAAAAAGCACCCGTTTCGGGGGATAAATGGTTCTGCTCGGAGTGTGGCACGCAGAGCAGCGGCAATTTCTGCCAAAACTGCGGTAAGAAAAAGGACTGATCATGGTAGAAGCAACCGTTACATATCACTGCCCGAATTGTGCAGCCCCCCTCGCATTTGACCCGAGCACAGGAAAATTTTCCTGTGAATACTGCCGTTCGGAATTTACAAAAGAGGAGCTTGACGACACCGAAACAGCGCGGAAGGCAGAGGAAGCAGCCTCCGAGGCGGCAGAGCGCGCAGCCGAGGAAAGCGAGATTCCCGACAACGAGTTTTGCGCCCAAATACGCACCTACGTATGCTCCTCGTGCGGCGCAGAGATCATGGCAGACGAAAACACCGCCGCAACGTCGTGCCCCTATTGTCACAGCTACGTGCTGTTTTCGGGGCGACTTGCAGGACAAATGAAACCGCATAAGGTGATCCCGTTTCAATTTGACAAGGTCGCCGCGCAAGAGAAGTTTTTTGCTTTTGCAGGCAAACGGCACTTTGTGCCGCGAGATTTTTTATCAGCGGAGCAGGTGGATAAAATTTGTGGCATCTACTACCCGTTTTGGGTCACCGATGCAGACGTTTCTGCCTCAATGACAGCACGCGCAACCCGTGTTCGCACCTGGCGGCAGGGGGATTATCGCTATACCGAAACCTCCAATTATCACATCAGCCGTGCGGGCGAGATCCATTTTGAGGATATCGTCACGCCCGCGATTACCGAGGAGGACCGCGAGATGCTTGACGGTATTCTCCCCTACCCCTCGGATTCCTTACAGGAATTTTCCATGCCCTACCTCTCGGGCTTTATTGCAAAAAAGCGCAACATTGAAAAGGAAGCCGTACGCGAGGCAGTACGCACCCGTATGACAAGCTACGCCACCACTCTCCTTTCCAACACCATTAACGGATATGCCACCGTTTCACCCTCACAGCCACGCCTCCTGACACGCGTGCTACACTGGGATTACACGCTTATGCCCATTTGGCTGCTGACCTACCGCCACAAGGGCAAAACCTACACCTACGCCATGAACGGTTATACGGGAAAGGTGTGGGGCAGATTTCCCGTCAGCGGCAAAAAGCTGGCGATCCTTGGCACGCTCGTCGGCATCGGTGCGAGCGTTCTCGCCGCGCTTTTAAAGCTGTTTTTGTTTAAATAAGGGGGGACGGTATGAAAAAAACACTCTTACTATGCCTTCTCATCCCTCTCGTTGCCACAGCTCTCAGCGTACCCTTACTTGCGGCAGAGGTGACAACCGCGCCGCAGCCTGCCGAGGTAAATGTGCTTGATCTGCTCGGCATACTGAGCGAGGAAGACGAAAAAAGCTTATCCCCTTCGGCACAAACAGATACACACGGTATCGAATTTCATCTCATCACCATGCAAACGGCCTACGCCGACGATTATCTGACTAACAGTGAAATTCGTACCATGCTTGACCTCTCCGATTTTTATCCTCACAAAACGCACGCGGTGGTTCTCGTTGTCCGTATGACAGGTGCTAACAACAAATTTTATTACGATATGTACACCTACGGAGATGCATCCGAGGCTTTTTCGGATCATGACGTTAACCGCATACTGGATACAGATGCCGTTTACGACAACCTGAAGGCAGGCAACGTCAAGGACGGCGCGACAGCGTTTTTTTCGCTTTGTGCCGATGAGATAGACGGGCATTATAAGGCGCTTGCGGCAAAAGAACGACGTAAGCCTCTGGTCGTTGTTCTGATCGCGGCTGTGGCGGGGCTTGTAAGTGCCGGCGGTAGCATACTCGGCGTTGTACTTTTCTATCGAAAAAAGCAGCACGGGGTTACATATCCGCTGGATCGCTATGCACGGCTAAATCTTACACACCGCGAGGATCGTTTTGTCGGCAGCTATGTGACACGTGTGCGCGTGCAATCAAGCAACGGGGGCAGTGGCTCTCGCGGCGGCTCACGTGGCAGTGGGGGCGGCGGCAGACGCGGCGGCAGATAACAGATAAGAGCTTGACCTTTTAGGTTGAGCTCTTTTTATCAGATGCTTCAAATCAAAAAATTATATAGCATTTATAATATTGACTTTAATCATGTAGTATGTTACAATATATAATGACAGAAACGGCTTTGCCGAATTTAATAAAACGAGGTATCAATTTATGAACATTATCGTTTGCAAAAATTATGAGGAAATGTCCCAGCACGGCGCGCAAATGATCGCAAGCCTGGTCAAGGAAAAACCGAACTGCGTGCTCGGTCTTGCCACCGGCTCTACCCCCGAGGGCATGTACGCTGCCCTTGCCGAAATGTGCAAGAAGGGTGAGCTTAGCTTTAAAAACGTGACCTCTGTAAATCTTGACGAATACTACCCCATTGATCCCGCCAACGATCAAAGCTACCGCTACTTTATGAACCATCAGCTCTTTGATCACATTGACATCGACAAGGCAAACACCAACGTGCCCGACGGCACCGCTGCAGATCCCGTTGCGGAATGCAAGCGCTACGAGCAGCTTGTAACTGACCTTGGCGGCATTGATATTCAAATTCTCGGCATTGGCAGAAACGGACATATCGGCTTTAACGAGCCCGATACCAAGCTGATGCTTGATACGCACGTAACCGATCTTACCGAGGACACGATCGAGGCAAACGCACGCTTTTTTGCCAGCGCAAACGATGTGCCTCGCCGCGCGCTTACCATGGGCATTGGCACCATTTTCAAGGCAAGAAAGATCGTTATCATGGCTTCCGGCGCCTCTAAAAAGGATGCCGTTTCTGCAATGCTGGAGCGCACCATAGATACAAGCTTCCCTGCAACCATGCTCAATCTTCACCCCGATGTGACCCTCATTTGCACGGCAGACGTGCTTGACTAAGGCCTTTTTGCGCCTCAAAGCAAGCTGAACGCTTGCAGGAAAGACTTTGTGAATATTTGATTACGATCGGAAAGGCAAAGGAAGTGCGCCCCGTGCGATACTCCGTTTGTTTATGATGAATAATACAAAAAAAATCGTTTCGGCTTTTGATTTTAGTTCACCTGCACTCTCTATTAGCGAATGTAAAATAGGTCATATCAATAGCACCTATTTTGTGGATTGCGCTCACGATCGCTATGTCATACAAAAAATAAAAAAAGAGGTCTTCAAGGATCCCCCTGCGATCATGGCAAACTTAGTGGGCGTTACCGATCATATCCGCGCCAAGCTTGCCGCCGACGGCGGCGATGTGCAAAACGGTGCACTGCAATTTGTGAAAAGCGGCGAGCACTACTACCATATCGACGACAACGGCGAATACTGGCGCGCTTATCGGTTTATTGACGGAATTTGCTATGAGAGTTGCGACACTCCGGCGTTATTTACGCGCGTGGGCACAGCATTTGGTAATTTTCAAAATCAGCTGTCCGATTACGACATATCCACCCTTTATGAAGCGATCCCCAATTTCCACAACACGGCAAAGCGTTACGAGGCCTTTGAGGCGGCGGTCGCTGCCGATATTTGCGGGCGCGCCAAGGAATGCGCAGCGGAGATTGCCTTTATCCGTGCCCGCCGCAAGGATTGCTCATTTATTGTTGACGGGCTTGCAAGCGGCGCGTTCCCCTTACGTGTAACGCACAACGACACCAAGCCAAACAACGTAATTATTGACAAAAAAACGGGAGTGGGGCTTTGCGTGATCGACCTTGATACCGTAATGCCGGGATCGCTTCTTTACGACTTCGGCGATGCCATTCGCTTTGGTGCATCAAGTGCCCGAGAGGACGAAACCGATCTTGACAAGGTATATGTGCGCGCTGAGATGTTTGATGCTTACACCAAAGGCTTTGTAAAAAGCCTTTCTGACAGCATCACCAAGGAGGAACTCCGCGCACTCCCCGAGGGCGCACGCATACTAACCTTAGAACAGGGCATGCGGTTCCTCACCGATCACCTGCAAGGTGATACCTACTTCCGCATTCATCGCGAGGGGCACAATCTCGAACGCACGCGCACACAGCTCAAGCTGGTTGCCGATATGGAAAAAAAGCATTCCGTGCTGCAAGGGTTGGTTGCGCAATATTATTAAAATTTTATCTGAAAGCCGTTTTTCTGCTGCTGCGGAAAAGCGGTTTTTACTTTTGTCGCTGCTTCAAAAGCCGCTTTCATTATTTTTTTGAAAAGGGGTTTACAAATTCCCTTTTCCTGTGTATAATATATAGGAAGATCTATGATCGGGAAAAGACCCGTGGACCTGTTAAGAGAGTGCTGCCTTGGCTGTAAGCAGCATACAGGGAGGCGGGAGATGTGCACCCGTGAGATGCGGCGGTGAGCGCACTTGGCGTTAGCTGTTGCCGTAGCCCGCGTTAAGGGAGAACTGCTCGGCATTCGGGCGGTAAGGGGGCAACCCAAAGCAGAGTGGAACCGCGGTTCACGCCGCCTCTGTACCAATTGGTACAGGGGTGTTTTTTGTTTTAATACACCTAAAAATAAGCAATGAGGTTTTTATATGAATATCGATTATGAAAAAATCGCACAGGGAGCTACTATTCTTAGCGACGCGGTACGCAAGGTCGCCAAGGATACGTATCGCGGCGGGCGTGACTTTATCAAAGAGGTGCGTTATGACGTGGATGCCTTTCGCCAGCGCGACCCCGCTGCCACGAACAATGCCGAGATCGTTCTGCTCTATTCGGGCCTGCATGCCCGTACAGCGCACCGCGTTTCGCACAAGCTCTACAAAAACGGACACACCTTTACTGCAAGGCTGATCAGCCAAGGTGCAAAGTTTGTCACGGGAATTGAAATTCACCCGGGTGCCACGATCGGGCGTGGGCTTGTGATCGACCACGGTGCCGGTGTTGTGATTGGTGAAACCGCCGAAATCGGTGACAACTGCACCATTTATCAAGGCGTGACACTTGGCGGCACAGGTAAAAATGTAGGCAAGCGTCACCCCACACTTGGCGACAACGTTATGATCGGTGCCGGTGCCAAGGTGCTGGGACCACTCACGATCGGCGACAACGCAAAGATCGCGGCAGGTGCCGTGGCTTTACACGATATTCCTTCAGACAGCACAGCTGTGGGCATCCCGGCCCGTGTGGTAAGCGTTGGAGGCGTGCGTATTGCCAACGATCTTGACCAAATCCACATTCCCGACCCCATTAAAGAGGAGCTCACCGCCCTGCGTGCCGCGAGCGAAAAGCTACGTCGTCGCCTTGTGAAGCTGGAAAAAGCGATCACACCCGACGAAAAGGAAAAATCCACCCCAAAAAAGAAAACAACTAAATCCGCAAAGGAGTAATCTATGATTCTTTATAACACAGCCACGCACAAAAGAGAAGAATTTGTGCCAAACGAACCGGGAAAGGTAAGCATTTACACCTGTGGCCCTACGGTTTATCACTACGCGCACATCGGCAATCTGCGCACCTATATCATGGAGGACATTCTTGACCGTTACATGCGTTATCTCGGTTATGACGTCACGCGCGTGATGAATATTACCGACGTGGGACACCTATCCAGCGACGGCGATACCGGCGAGGATAAGATGCTAAAGGGCGCCAAGCGAGAAAAGAAAACGGTAATGGAGATCGCCAAATATTACACCGATTGCTTTTTTGCCGACTGCGAAAAGCTGCATATCCGCCGCCCCGACGTGATCGAGCCTGCCACCGCCTGCATTGATGATTTTATCCGTGTGATCGAGGCGTTACTCGAAAAGGACTTTGCCTACGAGGCAGGTGGCAACATTTACTTTGACACCTCAAAGCTTTCCCAATACTATATTTTTAACGACTTTACCTCCGAGGATCTTGCCGTAGGCGTGCGAGAGGGTGTTGAGGAGGACGGCAATAAGAGAAACAAGGCAGATTTCGTGCTGTGGTTCACCAAATCCAAATTTGAGGATCAAGAGCTCAAGTGGGATAGCCCCTGGGGCATCGGCTACCCCGGTTGGCACATCGAGTGCTCCTGCATTGCAATGAAGCATCTTGGCGAGCGTCTTGATATTCACTGCGGCGGTATTGATAACGCCTTTCCTCACCATACCAACGAAATTGCACAAAGCGAGGCATACCTCGGTCATAAATGGTGCAACTACTGGATGCACGTGCTGCATCTCAATACGGATAGCGGCAAAATGTCAAAATCCAAGGGTGAGTTTCTCACCGTATCTCTGCTCCAAAGCAAGGGGTACGATCCGCTTGCCTACCGCTTTTTCTGCCTTGGATCGCACTATCGCAGATCCTTGGTCTTCACCTTTGAAAATCTCGACAATGCAGTTGTTTCCTACAACAAGTTGATTGCCCGTATTGCAGCACTGAAGGCAGTAGAGGGTGAGCAGGTTGACGAAGGCGCATTGGAGGAGCTGAAGGCGAAATTCAGAGAAGCACTTGACAATGATCTTAACACCTCCCTTGCCATAACCGCACTGTATAATGTGTTAAAATCTTCCGCAAACACCGCTACAAAGCGTGCCGCGATCGGGGATTTTGACGCAGTTTTGGCACTGGATCTGCTTGAGAGAGCAGATGCACTGGCAAAGCAAAAGGCTGAAGAAGCTGCAAAGGCAGCTGTTCGTGTTTACTCCGACGATCCCGAGATCCGTGCCATTGAAGAAGCAATTGATGCGCGCGCCGCCGCAAAGAAAGCCAAGGATTACGCCAAGGCCGATCTCATCCGTGGGGAGCTGTTGGAAAAAGGTATCGTATTGACCGATACATCAAGCGGTACGACTTGGGCGAAAAAAGCCTGACGGAATTGCAAAGTAACCATATTCTGTCTCCTTTTTTTGTACAAATGCACAAAATCAAAAAAATCTATTGCATTTTTTTGCAACACATGATATACTATGGATATCCATAAAACTATAACGGAGGACATACTTATGAAAGTCTTTACTCGTGTATTATCCCTTACACTGATTGCAGTTATGCTCTGTTTTTCTCTTGTATCCTGTGGCAAGAAGGTAAAAGCCGGTGAATACGTTTTGGGCGACCCTGCCTTGACCGGTTGTTATACGAGCTACACCTTTGACGGCACATCCTTTTCCTACAACACCTACATTAGTTATGTAAAACAAGAAGATCCCCTTCTTGCTTATTCGGGCAAGTACAAGATCGAGGCCATCGAGTCCGAGGACAAGGAAGCTCGTCAAGCAGATAAAGATAACGGCATCACGCGCGGCAATATCACCTTTACTTGGGATGATGCAAGTGGTGCAACCCAAACAATGACAAAATCCGTTGTGATTGACAAGGCTAACTCCACCTTTACTTTAGATGGTGCCGTTTACGTACTTTACGAGGCAGGTTAATAATACTTTAAGCAATAAAAAAGAGGCGGCAAAATTGCCGCCTCTTTTTTATAATCCTGCGCGTTCACGTAACCGCCAAAGCGTATTTTTACCCTGCCCATCGGATATCACGATCCCATCGTGCCGCATTTGCGCAAGGCAACGTCTCACGCGCGAAAGCGGCAAGCCCACGGCTGCTGCAATCTGCGCCGCACGTGAAAAGATCACTGCTGTAAGATGCTCTGCTATCATTTGCTTGGCAGCAGTGCCGGGAATGGCACGTTTTTGCATATTCGCGTCCTTACAAGCAGGTTGCTTACGCATCGGAAGTGTCAGTGTAGTACGTTCGGGCTCAAAGCGCTCTTCAAAAAACGGAGTTGGGCGTGCATTCTTACGCCAATCGGAAAACATGCGCGGAATGCCGCCGCCTATACCCGCCCCCTCACCTATGAGCAAAAACATACGAGAAATTGCCTTGTTGCGCGAATCGGAAACGCCACCCGTGCGCGCTTGCCCCGGGTCAATACGAAAGGCACCCGGATTTGAAAACCGTAGCATATCGGCGCTTTTTTCAATCAATACGCCGCCGCGCTCACGGTAATCAGCATTCACCAAACAGTTGACAAGTGCCTCCTCAATGGCATTTTGAGCCGTAACGCTACGCGAAAATCCACCGTGCAGCTCACCAATGGCGCGGTAAAAAAATTGATACAGGTTTTCCTTGCATTCGCCATTTCCGTTAAGAGCACCTTCCTTTTTGAAGGCGACACGATACGTCGGTATTTCGCCAAGTATCGCTTCATATTTGCCAAACATCAAAAGTCCTGCGGCACTGGGATGTAATACCCCGTCAGCACCTGTGCCGGCCGCGTTGATCTGTATCAAAAATTCATTTTGACTGCATCGCTCATATACGTGTCCCGGGCGCAGCTCCTTCATGCGCGCACGGTATTGCAGGACCGTTTCTCCACAAAGCGCATCCAGCGAGCACCCCTCGAGCAAGCGCATATCCTGTGAGCGCGCGGCGGCATCGCGCCGCATCACGTCGATCTCCTCGGGTGTGCAGCGATAATCCCCCTCTCCACCGCGGCGGTAGGTGCCGTGGTGCATGTCATTTTCAATATAAACGGGCTTATCGGTACGGTGCGCGCGTGGCACCTCTATCACCACAATGCGCTTGCCGTCCACGTGCTCTATACGCACGCTATCCTTCGTTAAAATGTTTACATTTACCCGGCGTGGGTCGTTAAGCTGCCGCCAAAATTTTCGAATCAGGCCCTGCGGATCGGGCAGGTCAAGGGCATGAAAGCTCTTATCCTTTCCCTCCTCCACGCCAAGCAAGATCACACCGCCCATAGTGTTGGCAAAGGAAGAATAGGTCTCCCACACGCTATACGGCAAACCGCCCATAGCGCGTTTTGCCTCGATACGGTTGTTCTCACGGTATTTTTCTATGTGTTTGAAATCGATCATGGGAACACCCCCCTTTGTTTTATTGTAACATGATTTGGCGCAAAAAGCAACGATATACCGAAATTTATAGATCATCCTAAGAGATTTCCACAAGTTACTAAAAAATATAAAAATTCACTTGTTTTTTAAAAATTCATATGCTATAATATTGCCATGCAGGGTGCTTCTGCCTTGCAAATCATCACAATTCCATGGAGGAACTCAAAATGAAAAAGTTTGTACGCATTCTTGCGCTCACCCTTGTTGCTGTTATGCTTTGCGCAACGCTTGCATCCTGCGGCGGTGTAGCTTCCGGCGACTACTATGCCGGTGACAAGGACATCACCAAGATCTATACGATGTACTCGTTCAGCGGTAACAAGGTAACCTTCAGCTCTTACGCAGGCGGTGAGAAAATCGATAGCCTTACTCGTGAGGGCAAATACAAGGTTGACGGCGACGAGATCATCTTTACTTGGGTTGATGCGGAAGGCAAAGAAACTACCGATACCCAGTCTTTTGCTGAGAACGAAGACGGCTCTATCAAGATCGGTCCTTTCACCTACAAAAAGATTGAAAAATAATCTTTTGTAAAACGTTTGTCTACGGGGGCTTTTGCCCCAATCACACAAAAAGAGGACGGAGAAATTTCGGTTTCTTCGCCCTCTTTTTTTATAAATATGATTATAATTATTTTAGTATATATACCTTGACATTTTTGATGCACAATGGTACAATAATAAGGTCGAAGAAAAATTAGTTTATAATTAAACTAATTTGATGTGTCGGGATGTTCCCGAAAGGAGGAAGTATGCTAAAAAGATTGTTGCGCTGTGTGCGTGAATTTAAAAAGCCGACGGTCTTAACACTCATTTTTATTGTGGGCGAGTCGGTCATCGAAACGCTTATTCCGTTTATCACAGCAAACCTTGTCAATCAGATCAAGGCGGGTGCCGCGCTCCCGGAGGTGATCAAGGTCGGTGCGGTACTGGCTGTCATGGCCTGCCTGTCGCTTGCCTGCGGCGGTATTGCCGGCTTTTGCTGTGCACGTGCAGCGGCGGGCTTCGGTAAAAACGTGCGTCATGACCTTTACGAAAAGATAGGCGATTTTTCCTTTGAAAATATCGATAAATTCTCCACCTCATCACTCGTAACACGTATGACCACCGATGTGCAAAACGTACAAATGTCCTACATGATGCTGATCCGCACCGCCATTCGCGCGCCCTTGATGCTCATTTTCTCGGTCATCATGTCCTTTGTAATGGGTGGCATGCTTGCTATGACCTTTGTCGTGATCATCCCCGTGCTTGCCTTTGGCCTTATGATGGTAGGCAAAAAGGCAATGCCCGCGTTTCGCCGCGTGTTCCGCAAGTACGACCGCCTCAATGAGTCGATCGAGGAAAACGTGCGCGCCATGCGTGTGGTAAAGGGCTTTTCGCGCGAGGACTATGAAAAAGGTAAGTTTGGCGTTGCCGCCGAGGATATTCGCGGCGACTTTGTAAAGGCCGAGCGTATCGTGGCGTGGAACCGCCCCATTATGCAGATCTGCCTTTACTTTAACATGATCTTTGTATTGCTCGTGGGCTCTCGTATGGCCATTGAGGGCATCTCGGGTGTTGATGTGGGTCAGCTCTCCGCCATGCTTACATACGGCATGCAGGTTTTGATGTCGCTGATGATGCTTTCTATGATCTACGTCATTATCACCATGTCCGCCGAGTCGATGAAGCGTATCTACGAGGTACTTGGCGAGGAGCCAACGCTTGTAAATCCCGAAAATGCCGTAATGACAGTGCAGGACGGCTCGATTGATTTTAAGGGCGTTAACTTTAAATATTCCGCCAAGGCAAAGCGCTATGCGCTCTCTGATATCGATCTGCACGTGCGCTCAGGCATGACAGTTGGCGTGATCGGCGGCACAGGATCCGGTAAAACAACCTTTGTGCAGCTTATACCCCGTCTTTACGATACCACCGAGGGCAGCGTGCTGGTTGGCGGCATTGACGTGCGCCAATACGATATCAAGACGCTGCGTGATGCTGTGGCAATGGTGCTTCAAAAGAATCTCCTGTTTTCGGGCACGATCAAGGAAAATTTGCGTTGGGGCAATCCAAACGCGACCGATGAGGAGCTGATCGAGGCTTGCCGCCTGGCGCAAGCACATGATTTCGTTTCCTCCTTCCCCGACGGGTATGACACCTACATCGAGCAGGGTGGCACGAACGTTTCGGGCGGTCAAAAGCAGCGCCTTTGCATTGCGCGTGCACTGCTCAAAAAGCCGAAGATCCTGATTCTTGACGACTCCACCAGCGCGGTGGATACCAAAACCGATGCACTCATTCGTGAGGGCTTCCGTTCCTTTATTCCCGAAACTACAAAGATCATCATTGCACAGCGTGTGGCATCGGTAGAAGATGCCGACCTTATCCTTGTCATGGAAAACGGCAAGATCTGTGCCGCAGGCAAGCATGAGGAATTACTGACCTCTTGTGATATTTACCGCGAGATATATGAGCAACAAACGAGAGGGGGCAAAGAAAATGAGTAAAAAGAAATTCATGATGAAGCCCCCAAAGGCAAGCTCCCGTGTGCTTGCACGCGTGCTGAAAATGCTCTTTGGCTATTATCCCGTCCTTGCCCCTGTCATTGTTGTTTGCATCTTGATCTCTGCTGTCACCGCTGCACTCCCTGCCGTCTTTATGCAGAAGGTCATTGCTGCCATTGAGCAGGCACAGCTTTCGGGTGCCACATGGAGCGAGGCTTCGGGCGATATCGTGCCAAAGGTCATACTGCTCGCTTGCTTTTACGCGGTTTCTTGGATCGCCATTATTTTGCAAACACAGCTTATGGCAATCATCACGCAAGGCTTCCTTTGCAAGCTCCGCCGCACGATGTTTGATAAAATGCAAAACCTACCCATTCGATATTTTGATACCCACAAGCACGGCGATATCATGAGCCGTTATACCAACGATATCGATGCGCTGCGCGAGCTGATCTCCCAGGCAATACCGTCGCTTTTGAACTCCGTTGTTATTCTCGTATCCGTGCTTTTCGTTATGCTGTATTTCAGCCTTTGGATGACACTGGTGCTCCTTGTCGGCGTATTTGCCATGATCACGGTATCCAAAAAGATCGGTGGCGGCTCTGCCAAATACTTCATTCGTCAGCAGCGCGCCATGGGTAAGACCGAGGGCTACGTGCAGGAAATGATGAACGGTCAAAAGGTCGTAAAGGTTTTCTGTCATGAGAAAGCGGCGATGCGCGATTTTGAAGAGATCAACGAGGCGCTCTTTGAGGATAGCGCACGTGCCCATGCATACGCCAACACCTTAGGCCCTATCATCGGCAACATCGGCAATATTCTTTATGTCATTATGGCAGTAGTGGGTGGTGTATTCCTGCTTGCGCGTGTCCCGAACGTTGGACTTTCCATGCTTCTTCACCGCAGCGGCGGTTTTGCTGCCTTTAGCATTAGTATCATCGTGCCGTTCCTCAATATGGCAAAGCAGTTTACGGGCAACGTCAACCAAGCCTCACAGCAGATTAACCATGTGGTCATGGGTATGGCGGGCGGTGCACGTCTGTTTGAAATGATGGATGAAGCACCCGAAGCTGATGAAGGGTATGTGACCTTAGTAAACGCCAAGGTCGATTCCGAAGGAAACATTACCGAAACCACCGAGCGTACCGGCCTTTGGGCATGGCGCCACCCGCACCAGGCAGACGGGACTGTAACCTACACGCGCCTTTGCGGCGACGTGCGCCTGACGGAGGTGGATTTTGCCTATGAGGAGGGCAAGCCCGTTTTGCGTGATGTCAGCGTGTATGCCGAACCCGGTCAAAAGGTTGCCTTCGTGGGTGCTACCGGTGCCGGTAAGACCACGATCACCAATCTGATCAACCGCTTTTACGACATCGCCGACGGCAAGATCCGTTATGACGGCATCAATATCAACAAGATCAAGAAATCCGATCTGCGTCGGTCTCTCGGGATCGTTTTGCAGGATACCAACCTCTTTACGGGCTCGGTTATGGATAATATCCGTTACGGTCGCCTCGACGCCACCGACGAGGAATGTCGTGCCGCCGCCCTGCTTGTCGGTGCAGACGATTTCATTTCTCGCTTGCCGCAAGGGTATGATACCGAGCTTTCTGGCAACGGTGCCAACCTCTCGCAGGGTCAGCGCCAGATGATCGCCATTGCGCGTGCCGCAGTTGCCGATCCGCCCGTCATGATCATGGACGAGGCAACCTCCTCGATCGATACCCGCACCGAGGCAATCGTACAGCGCGGTATGGATAAGCTTATGGAGGGCAGAACGGTATTTGTGATCGCGCACCGCCTTTCCACCGTTATGAATTCCGACGTGATTATGGTGCTTGACCACGGCCGCATCATTGAGCGTGGCAATCACGATAAGCTCATTGCCGAGCGCGGTGTATACTATCAGCTCTACACCGGCGCATTTGAATTGGAATAAGAAAAGTGCCAAGGGAGGGGGCTGTCGCAAATTGCAAATTTGCGACAGCCTCTTTTTTCCCTTCGGGCAAAAAATTTACCCCCACCTCACCAAAACCTTTGGTGAGGTGGGGGAATGGCGTTTTAGGCTTAAAACGGTATCAGTTCCACGAGGAACACTGCTACGCACGCGCAGGCCGCAACCACGGGGAGCTTACATCCCCTAAGGGAAAGCACAACGGCAACGGCAAGGGCGGCGATCGCCGACCAGATGACATTTGTTGCCCAAAGAATTGCCGGGAAGGTCATCACAGACAGCGTAACATAGGGTACGTAATGAAGAAAAGAGCGCACCGTTCGGTTTTTGATCTCACGGCGGATCAGCACCAACGGCAGCACGCGAATCAGATACGTAACGCCCGCCATAAGTAAAATAGCAAGCACAATATTATTGACCATGATCTGCCTCCTCTCCCACAGCACAAGTCCCTTCGCCTTCATCCTTTACGGGAAAAAGAATTGCCGCGGCGGCTGAGATGAGAACTGTAAGCGTGATGATGCGAAATCCCTCGGTGAACCATGCAAGCGAGAGCTTTGTGCAAAGATAGGTAAGCAGTGCGCTTGCCGCCATAGAAGCTGCCACAAGCCCGGCAATGATGCGGCTTTTTCTTGCGGGCGGTAAGATAATGGCAAGAAACATCGCGTAAAGTGCCACACCAAGCGCACCCACGGCTCGCGCAGGTAAAATATTGCCCATAACAGCACCAAGCAGTGTACCGAGCGTCCAACCCGGCACAGCTACCGCAATCGCGCCATAGCTGTAATAGGGAGAGAGCTTATCCTCCACTGCCGCTGAAATACCAAAGATCTCATCCGTGACGCCGTAGCCCACCAGCATACGGTGCAAAAAGCCCGTTTCGGGCGCAAGCTTTTGCGAGAGTGAGCAGGACATCAGCAAATAGCGAATATTGATCACCAGCTGCGTAAATGCAAGCTCTACATAGGTCGTGCCTACCCCAAGCAACGCAACACCCGCAGCTTCACCCGCCGAAGTAACGTTTAAAAAGGAGAGCAGGGCGGATTGCCAAGCGGTAAGCCCCGCTGTTGTCGCCTGAATGCCCAGCGCAAAAGCCACGGCAAAATAGCCGATAGCAATAGGCATGCCGTCACGCACACCGCGCAAAAACCATGTTTTTCGAGTTGTCATGATATCGCCTTTCTGAAAAGCTGAAATAACCGTTGTCTATTGTACCTCTTTTTGCAGAGCAAGTCAAGAGCTTTTTTGCCTTACTGCAAACCGGGGGTGCATAACGCAATACCGCCAATGCGACACGCGCATTGGCGGTATACTTTTAATGGCCAAAAAGGCTTAGTAGGGGCGTGTATAAACCTTATACGGCACCACAAGTGAGCCGTTATAGAAAATATAAGTGCTGATTTCTATTATGTTTGTCCCGTAATCCACAAGGATCTTACCAATATTTTCGGCATTCAGCTGTGTGCCGTCCTTAGCGGTAATGATCAATGCGCCTCCCCCAATGTATATGGTATCGTAAAGAGCCTGGTAGATTTCACGAGCCTCCTCGGAAGAAGCGGAATTGTTGCTTACATTGCTATCATCGCCAAAACGGATCATGCGTTCGGTATATAGGGCAAAATAATCGTCATGCAGGCGGCGATTGCCCTTCACCGAATTATCAAACACCAATAAAACGGGATATTTTGACAGTGCTGTGAGCTTTGCTTGCTCCTCCTCGTTATAGGGTGAAAACTTTTCTCCTACTGCGTATTGGTACGCACCCTCTTGCGTTTCGGAAAGGTCAAGCAGTGCGGCATTTGCAAGCGACATAACCGAGGCAGACGGTGTAACATTGTTTTCGTGATCGGCATAAATATAGGTCACGCTATTGTCAACATTTGTGATTTTGATATATCCGACAGCCGTGTATGCGGTAGAACGCAAAAATTCAGGGATATCCGTGAGCGTGCCTTCAAACAAAAGTGATGTATCTGTATTTGTCAGCCAAGTGGCACGGGGGATATCTATAGCTGTTTTACCCGCCTTCTGTAGTGCCGCATGTGTGAGTGTACCGCCAATTTCAGCCACTTCACTCGCCGAGAGGATCAACGTACCGCGCGTCACCGTACCAACACTGGTATTTACCAGCGCATTCCACTGATCCTTTGAGATAGAGGATACAAAGCGTATGCTGCCGTTGTGCTCAACAAGCTCGAGCTGAGGCGCATCCATGGTAAAGGCAAGATATTTACGCACCGCCTCAGAAAAGGAATAAAATGCGGCCGCAGGGGCACCGCCTTCACCGTAATTGGCATACGCATATCTCTCGCTGCCGTCACTGTAAGTGATCTTGATGTACCCAATAGCGGTATAGCTTGTAGTGTAGTTTTCTTTTGGAATGTCGGTCAGAGCCGCGGAAAAGACAAAATGATCCTCCTCTTCAAGGCTCCATGCATCGGTTATACTATCAACAAACGGAGGTGGAAGGGAAAGCGAAGAAAGTGCTGCGTGCGAAATTTCACCAATAGCCTGTGCCTGTGCCACAGGCAGAACAAGCGCGCCGCGCGTTACCTCGGTTGCAAGCGCAGCAAGCGTATTCCACTCCGCTTTATTCACCTTGGTGGCAAAGCAAATGCCGCTTGCCGCCTCGGTAAGCATGAGAGATACATCTGCTTCGGTTGTGAAATGAAAATATACGGGTGTAAAGCTTTTACTCTCCCCCGCTTTGTAGGTGTAGGTTGCACCGACAGGCAAAAACACGGTTTCACCCTCGGCTTCGGCCTTCCATCCCACACAAAAGGCTGCATTTGTGCCTGCGGGAGAGGGTATACGCATACTCCCCTGTTCAGTAGTTTCGATCTGTGCAGATAGCACACCTGCTTCCCCAAA
The DNA here is from genome assembly GCA_017505785.1 of Clostridia bacterium. GTDB lineage: Bacteria > Bacillota > Clostridia > Oscillospirales > CAG-272 > Firm-07. Next base: position 25,088 of record JAFVOQ010000034.1, on the reverse strand, counting down.
GGTAATGTAGTTTTTGTCTTGGTCATCGCCACATGAGATCAATAGCATAAGGCAAAGCATGAGCAAGATTAAAAAAGACAAGCGCCGCACAGAGTGGTCCCTCCTTCAGTATGGCTTTACATTGTGTAAAACAACTATAAATATATAGTATAATTATAACAGATATTCTCCGAAAGGTCAAGTCTGTTTTATGACTCGCGCAGGACCCTGCTGTTCTGCCATCATAAAAATAGCGCAGTATGTCACAACACACTGCGCTATTGCAAGAAAAAATCCTTGTTATTTTTTGAGCTGTTCCCTTACATAAGCGATCTGATCCCTAACGGATTTCACCGAGGGTCCACCCTCCGAGGTACGCTTTGCCACGCACGCCGAAAGGTCAATGGCATCATAAAGATCGCCCGTGAAAAGATCGCTGTATCCGCGGTAGACCTCAAGCGGCAGGGTTTCGAGAACCGCCCCCGTTTTGATACATTCTGCCACAATACTGCCCGAAACGCGGTACGCATCACGGAAGGGCATGCCCTTTTTCACCAGATAATCGGCAAGATCAGTGGCATTGATGAACCCCTCCTCTGCCGCCTTTCTCATGCGGTCGGCGCGCACGGTCATGGTGTCGATCATCGGTGTCATCACGTCAAGACACATACGCACCGTTTCAGCGGCATCAAACACGCTCTCCTTATCCTCCTGCATATCCTTGTTATATGCAAGCGGAAGGCCCTTCATGGTTGTAAGCAGTGCCATAAGATCACCGTAAACACGGCCCGTTTTGCCCCTTATCAGCTCTGCCATATCGGAATTTTTCTTTTGCGGCATGATCGAAGAGCCTGTGGTGTATGCATCGGAAAGCTCTACAAAGCGGAACTCCCAGCTTGACCACAGGATCAGCTCCTCAGAAAAGCGGGAAAGGTGCATCATCAAAACAGAGCACGCGCTCATGAAATCAAGGCAAAAATCGCGGTCAGAAACGCCGTCAATGCTGTTTCTTGCAATATCGGCAAAGCCGAGCTGCTCGGCTTCAAAGCGGCGATCGATCGGATAGGTGGTGCCGGCAAGCGCGCAGGAGCCAATAGGCGACACATTCATACGCGCAAGGGCGTCCTCATAACGGGATTTGTCACGCAAAAGCATCATGGCATATGCCAGCAAATGGTGTGAAAAAACAATGGGCTGTGCGCGTTGCAAATGGGTGTAACCGGGGAGAATACACTTATCGTATTTGTCTGCCTTATCGGCAAGCACCTCAATGAGTGCGATAATTTTTTGTATGATCTCCTTCATCTCATCGCGCAGATACATGCGAAGATCAAGTGCCACCTGATCGTTTCTGCTGCGCGCAGTATGTAGCTTTTTGCCTACCGCGCCAAGACGGGTGGTCAGCTCCTGCTCCACAAACATATGAATATCCTCGCAGCTTTCGTCAAACGCAAGCTTGCCTTCTTCGATATCATTTAAAATACCCGCAAGCCCTTTGATCAGCGTATCCGCCTCCTGCTGCTCGATGATTCCCTGCTTGGCAAGCATTGCCGCGTGCGCCATGCTGCCCGTAATATCCTGCTTATACATTTTGCGGTCAAAACGCAAGGAGGAATTGAAATCGTCTGCCAGCTTCTCGGTTTTTCCTGCGGTTCTACCCGCCCACATTTTTGCCATAAATTTCTCTCCTTAAAGAACACCATAGGACTGCCGTACCTCTCGGTACGGCAGTCCGTAATTGCTTTTGATTATTTCAGTTTACCCATATCGGACATTGCCTGCACCTGGATCGGCAGACCGAAGAGGTTGATAAAGCCCTCTGCATCCTTCTGGTTGTAGTTGCTCTCGCCGAAGGTGGCGATCTCCTCGCTGTAAAGCGTGTAGGGGCTCCAAGTGCCCGCATTGATCATATTGCCCTTGTAAAGCTTCAGGCGCACCTTACCGGTCACGCGCTCCTGCGTTTTATCAACAAATGCGGCAAGTGCCTCGCGCAAGGGGGTGAACCACTGACCGTTATAGACCAGCTCACCGTAGGTTACGGCAAGCTTCTGCTTTTCATGCATCGTGTACTTGTCAAGGCAAAGGGTCTCAAGAACGCTATGTGCCTTGTAGAGGATCGCTCCGCCGGGCGTTTCGTACACACCGCGACACTTCATGCCGACAAGACGGTTCTCAACGATATCAAGCAAGCCGATGCCGTTCTCCCCGCCGATCTTGTTGAGCGCAAGGATAATATTCTTGGCAGACATCTTCTCGCCGTTGAGTGCCACAGGTACACCCTTGTCAAACTCAAGCTCAATGTAGGTAGGAAAGTCGGGCGCGTTGATGGGAGAAACGCCCATTTCGAGGAAGCCCTTTTTCTCATACTGCGGCTCGTTGCCGGTATCCTCAAGATCAAGACCCTCGTGAGAAAGATGCCAAAGGTTCTTGTCCTTGGAATAGTTGGTTTCGCGATTGATCTTCAGCGGTACGTTATGTGCCTCTGCGTAATCGATCTCCTCCTCACGGGACTTGATGTTCCACTCGCGCCAAGGAGCGATGATGGGCATATCGGGTGCGAAGCGCTTAATGGTCAGCTCAAAGCGAACCTGGTCGTTGCCCTTACCGGTACAGCCGTGTGCAATGGCATCTGCCCCCTCCTTGATTGCAATATCAACCAGCGCCTTGGCAATGCAGGGACGTGCATGGCTGGTGCCGAGCAGATATTCCTCGTAAATTGCGCCTGCCTTCACGCAGGGGATAATGTAATTGTCGACGTAATCGTCAGTCAAGTCAAGCACGTAGCACTTGGAAGCACCGGTTTTGATCGCCTTCTCCTCAAGCCCTTCAAGCTCATCTGCCTGGCCAACGTTACCCGAAACTGCGATAACCTCACAGTTATTATAGTTCTCCTTGAGCCACGGAATGATAATAGAGGTGTCAAGGCCGCCGGAATAGGCGAGCACTACTTTTTTGATATCCTTCTTTTCCATGATTTTGATCTCCTTGGTATTTAAGAATTTACATCGTCCAAATTGGCATGGCATTATCATAACACTTCTTTTTGTATTTGTCAAGCATTTTTGTGAATATTTTTGCATTATTTTTGAAATTGTGGACACAAAGCAAAAATGTATGGCAGGGCGCGCATTTTTTTGTTAAAAATGTGTGAGGATCGGCGCGCGAGAATTTTAAAAATGCATGATAAAATAATCATTATATCAATAAGCATAAATATATAATCATCGGTTGCATGAAGGCCATGCGAGGTAATTCAAAAACGTGTTCTGCTACTGCGCCGCGGTGCAAAAGCCATTATAACGGTTGCCCAGCGTGAATATTTTTTCAACGATATTCACAAAATATGTATTTTTACAAAAAAAACCGCCGCAAAGAAACACACTAACGCGTGTTCCTCGCGGCGGCAAGAAATGAGTGTTACATTTCTTCGACTGCGTCCTCAGAACGAAAGATCAAAGAAATGCACCAGATGCCGGCAAGCGCTACAACGGTATAGATAATACGCGCAAGCAAGGTGCCCGCGCCACCGCAGATCCACGCAACCGCATCAAAGCTGAACAGCCCGATCCCGCCCCAGTTAAGGGCACCAACCACAACAAGGATCAGAGCAATACGGTCAATGACAGTCATTCTTTTTACCTCTTTTCCAAGAGCCGTGCAACATGTCACAATGCTCTTCGGCAATAGCCGAAGAGAGCCAAACTCACACGGTTTGGGGCGACAAATATGTGCACCTGCTGTAGAAAAACACTCGCAATTATCCTATATTGGTTCGCATTTTCTCTTTGCATCTGCGAAATATTTGCTCGCACAAAACTGCACAGCACCCTCCGGCACTGTATTTTTTGTTGGATTTTGTCAAAACGAGGCGAAGCAAGATGAGCATCTTGCAAGGCGAGATTGGGCAAAAGACGCGAAAAATACTCGCCGCAGGGCGTATGAGGTTTGGTTCTCTTCGGCAATAGTGTTTACCGATTTCAAAAAACAAAACAAGGCAAAAAATGCCGATTTGTTTACACCGACGAAATTTTATGTTATAATGGTTATAATGAAAGAAAGAGCACTATAACAGGGAGATGAGCAAAATGCAAGTAGATATCCGAGGGCAAATACCCACATACGTGCACGAGGTTTTAGATGTCTTGCGGCAAAACGGTAAGCGTGGGTATCTTGTAGGCGGCAGTCTGCGCGATCTTTTGCGCGGTGTGCAGCCCCACGATTTTGACCTTACCGCAAACGCCACCCCTGCGGAAATGCTTGAAATTTTTAAAAATTTTCGCGTGATCCCAACCGGGCTCTCACATGGCACCGTAACCGTGCTCTTGCAGGGAAAGCCGATAGAGATCACCTCCCACCGCACCGACGGCACCTATAGCGACAGTCGTCACCCCGATAACGTGACCTTTACCACCGATCTCGGTGCGGATCTTGCGCGCCGCGATTTTACGGTAAACGCTATGGCATGGAGCGAGGAAACGGGGCTTGTGGATCTTTTTGGCGGTCAAGCGGACCTTGCCAACGGTATTCTGCGCGCCGTGGGCGATCCCGAAAAGCGGTTTCGCGAGGATGCCTTGCGCATTTTGCGTTGCTTTCGTTTTGCTTCACAGCTGGGCTTCACCGTTGAGCCCAAAACCGCACAGGGTGCATGCCTTTGCGCCCCTCGCCTTGCGGATATTGCGGTTGAGCGCATTTTCTCGGAGTTAACGCGCACCGTTTTGGGCGTTGTGCCGGAGCGCGGGATCTGCGGCATGCAGAATGCCGGATGCATGCCCTATATATTTTTTGACATTTTTCCCGATCTCACGCGCCTTACAGCGCTAAATATTCTGCCAAAGCAAGCGCCGCTTCGCATGGCGGCATTGCTGCATGGACAAACACCCGATGCGCTGCGCCGACTTGCAAGGCGTTGGCATGCGCCAAATGCATTTTCCGACAGCATGTGTGCCTATGTTACGGCACTTGGCGAAAAATTACCCAACAGCCCTTACGAAGCAAGGCGGTTTGTCTGCCGCCATTTTCCGCACTTTGAGGGGGCACTGCTGCTGCGCGCCGCGCTCTTTGGCGAGGACGTTGACCGCGCCATGACACTCACGCGCACTGTTTTAAAGGACGGCACGGCAACAGAGCTGCGCCGTTTGGCAGTAAACGGCAAGGCGTTACAGGAAAAGGTGGGGGTGCGTGTTGAGAAAACGGCGGCACTGCTCGCCTATCTGCAGGATCTTGTGTGGCAGGATCCAACGGCAAATCAACGTGATACACTGCTTGCGGCGGCACGCCGCATTTGTGAAAAGGAGAATTGGCTATGACAAATAACATTTCCTTTGAGGAGTTCACATATCCCTCGTCTGACGGCATCAGCACCGTACACGCATACGCGTGGATACCGCAGAATATCACACCGCGTGCTATCATTCAGCTTTCGCACGGAATGTGCGAATACGTGGCACGCTATGACGATTGGGCGCGCCGTTTTGCGGCACAGGGCATCATTTTTTGCGGCAACGATCATTTGGGGCACGGTCAAACCGCCCCCAAAAAGTCCGATCTTGGCTACACGGCAACCAGAGGCGGCGCGGATTATATCGTAGAGGATCTCTATACGATGACAGGGATCATCAAAAGCCGTTTTCAAGGTCTTCCGCTATTCCTTTACGGACATAGCATGGGCTCCTTTGCCGCAAGGCTGTATCTCGTTCGCTACGGCGAGGAGCTGACGGGTGCTCTGATCAGCGGCACAGCGGGGCCCGAGCAGCCCACCGCCCTCGCGCTTAAGCTAACACACGCCATTGCACGCGCAAAGGGACACCGTCACCGCAGTAAATTCATCACTTCCCTTGCCTTTGGTGCTTACAACAAGCACTTCTCGAAGGAAAATGACCCTAATGCATGGCTTACACGCGAGCGCAGTGTGCGCGAGCGTTATGCAAATGATCCCTTTTGCTGTTACGTGTTTACCGCTGCGGGATATGATACACTTTTCTCACTGCTTGGCGCCGTTTCGAGCAAGCAGTGGGCACAGGGCGTGCCAAAAAATTTACCCATTCTGCTTTTTGCCGGTGATATGGATCCCGTTGGCAATTACGGGCGAGGTGTGAAAAAGATCTACGAGCGTCTATTGGCAGAAGGCTGTAACGTCACCCTAAAGCTATATGAGGGCGGCAGGCACGAAATGCACAACGAGGAAAACCGCGACGAGGTGTTTGATGACATTATGGATTTCCTTTCCAAAATCCCTATGACCTGTAAGGAGTAACCTATGAGCTTTGAAAAACTGAAAGAAACCAAGGGACGCGTGCTCGGCATTGATTTTGGAGAGGCGCGCACCGGTCTTGCAATATCCGATGCCTCCCGTATGCTTGCATCGGGTGTTGGCAACATCAAGGGCGGTGGACTTGAACGCTCGGTTGAGGCAATTGCCGAGGTGGTACAGGCTGAAAGGATCAGTGCAATCGTGTTAGGGCTTCCCGTAAACATGAACGGCACGGAGGGACCGCGCGCGGCACGCATTCGCCAGCTTGCCGCCATGCTTGAGGAACGGCTCCCCGATGTGCCCCTTGCCCTCATGGATGAGCGCATGACCACCATGGCGGCATCGCGCTTTCTTAACGAAACCAATACCAGAGGGCAGCGAAGAAAGGGCGTGATCGACACGCTTTCCGCCGAGATCATCCTGCAAAACGCATTGGATAAGCTCCGCCGATAACATGAAGGAAGCACGTACTTACACCACAGGCGACAAGCTCTACGCCTATACCTTTGAACGCAAAAAGGTAAAAAATCTCACCTTGCGCGTCAAAAGCGACGGCTCGCTCCACATTTCGGCACCGCAGCACACGCCACTCGCTCGCGTAGAGGAATTTCTTTCAGCGCAGGTCACCTTTATTGAAAAAGCGCGAAAAAAATTGGCAGATCGCCAAGCGGCACAGCCCAAGCCCTTGTGCCTGATCACGGGCGAAGCGATCCCTATTTGGGGGATATCTCATACCGTTTGGGTCATAAAAGCAAACACGCGCTATGCCTGTGCTGAAAATGGCATCCTCACCCTTGCCGTAAAGGATCCCGAAAATCATGCAGAGCGCATACAGTGCTTTGCCGAATTTCTTGACCGCGAGGCGCGCACACGCCTTACACCTCGCACCAAAGAGCTTACCCCGATCTTTGCACCAAAGCCACCCAAAGTCCCTTCACTCGCTTTTCGCACCATGAAAACAAAATGGGGCGTTTGCCGCCCTACACAGGGGCGTGTAACGCTGAGTCGCAATCTTGTTTTTTTGCCCCCTGCACTTGTCGATTACGTGATCTGCCATGAGCTCGCGCATTTCCACCATGCCGATCACAGCACCGCGTTTTGGCAATATCTTGCTACCGTCATGCCCGATCACAAGGAACGCAAAAAGGCGCTTAACGCCTTTCCGATCCCTAAACTTGAAGAATGCAAAACGCCCTAACAGATCTCATAAAAACACACCCGTGTGCTGATTTTTTGCACACAGGTGTGTTATTTTCAATCATCTTATAGGCAAAGCAAAAATATAACGCCAAGCAGAAGGCTCATTGCCAAAAGCAATATAAGCAGCACGCGCGACCAACGCCGCACACGGGGGTGCTGTGTACGTACAGGGCGAATAAGCAACAGAATTGCGGCAAGTAAGGAAGCTGCCCACGTAGCGAAGGAAAAGATCACCAAAAACACAAGCATAAACGCAACACCGATGCTTTCGGTGCCCTGCACACCGTGAAAGCGGAGCGAGATCAAGGACGATATACCAAAATATGCCGCAAAGCATGCAAGCAACAGGGCGGCAGCAGTCAGAATGACACCAATGATAAATAATACGCGTTCACTTGTTTTCATAAGCTCACTCCTTTTTGTTTCTTATTTACCAACGCAAAAATGAGAAAAAATATCGGCTACAATATCCTCGCTAACGGCTCTGCCGTCAACCTCGCCAACGGCAGACATGGCAAGCTCGGCATCCACGCAGGAGGCATCCAACGGGACCCCGGCATCAAGCGCCGCAATAGCAGCAGCAAGCGCATTTGTTGCGCGTGACAGCGCGGCAAACTGGCGCGCGTTTGCCACAATGGCATCATGGCGAAGATCGATATCGGCGGTGTAGAGCTTGCCTACCAGCTCACAGAGGGCAGATATTTCGCAATCCCTTGCACTAACCGTTACAACGTACGAAAAATCGGCAAGAAGCGAGGTGGGAAACAGCGCATCCTTATCCTGCTTGTTAAGCACCACGACCACCGTACCGCACGCCCTCTTAAGACGTTCCAAAAATGCCTTTACCCTCTCGTCTGGCACAAGGCTGCCGTCGAGCACGGCAAGCACCAACTCGGCGCGGTCGATCGCGGCATCGGCGCGTGCCACGCCGATCTGCTCCACGGCATCCGCGGTATCGCGCAAGCCCGCCGTATCCGACAAGCGAAGGGTAACATTTCCAAGCGACACTGTTTCGCTGATGATATCGCGCGTGGTACCGGCTATATCGGTCACAATAGCGGCATCATATCCCACGATCGCATTATAAAGCGAGGATTTGCCTGCGTTAACAGGGCCGCAGATCACGGTTTCGATCCCCTCGCTGACAGCTCTGCCGCACTGCCACGTGGCGGCAAGTGCTTCGGTTTTTGCCTTAACCTGTGCAAGTGCGGCGCGAAGCTCCGTAGCACTCATGCTGTTAAGATCCTCGTCAGGAAAATCAACCTTGGCATAGATATCCGAAAGAATGGCCGAAAGACGCTCATAGATCTCACGTGTGGCATCGGCAAGCTTGCCCTCCATGCCACCGCGTGCGAGCGCGAGCTGCCCCTTGGTGCCCGCCTCAAGCAATGCGCCCAGTGCTTCTGCAGAGGAAAGCCCCATTTTACCGTTCATCATGGCGCGCGCGGTAAACTCGCCCGCCTGGGCAGGGCGCGCCCCTGCCGCAAAAGCAGCACCAAGCACAGCTTCGGTCAAAAGCACACCGCCGTGGCAGGAGATCTCCGCCACGTCCTCACCCGTAAAGGATGCAGGGGCGGCAAAGTACGTTACAAGCCCCTCGTCGATCACCTCACCCGCAGGCATACAAATACTACCAAAGCAAGCACGGCGCGGATTTTCGACGGGAGATCTGCCGCGCGGCAAAAATATTTTCGCAAGCACTGCCGCAGTATCAGCACCGGATATACGGATCACAGCAATGCCACCCTTACCGCGCGGTGTCGAAACGGCGGCTATCGTATCATTTACCTTCATAAAAACCACAACACGGTGCGGGTTTTGCCTTGCGGCAGTGCCCCGCACCGTGCCCTTTTACTTTTTATTAAAATTCTGCAAACTCGTCAAAATCCTGACGCGATGCGGGACGTGCGGTCGCCTCGGTATCGAGATACATTACGACCTTACGGTTATTTTCACTACCGATAGAATTGGTAGATACGCCCTCAATGTGCTGCACCTCGGAGTGGATGATGCGGCGCTCATAAGGATTCATGGGCTCCAGCATCACGCTCTTTTTATAGCGCAAGACCTGCTCTGCCTTTCTGCGTGCCAATGCGCGCAGTGTTTCCTCACGCTTGGCGCGGTAGTTCTCCACATCAACGGTAATACGGCAAAAATCGCGCTTCTCGCCCGCAACCTTTTTGTTTGCGGCAAGATTTGCCAGATACTGCAAGGAGTCAAGCGTATCACCGTGGTGACCGATCAGCACGCCTGCGCCCTCGCCCTCCACACAAATAAGCTTGTTCTCATCCTTTTCATTACTCTCCACAAGCTTGACGTTGGCATTTATACCCATGCCGTCAACCAGCGCACGAATAAACTCAACTGCGGCATTCGCGCCCTTGGCGGCGTATACGGCAGTGATTTTGGCAGGCACGGCACCAAAGCCGAGAAAGCCCTTTTTCGGCTCCTCCAAAACAGTATACGTGATCGCCTCGGCATTGGGTGCACCAAGCTCTGCCACTGCCTTCAAAACTGCTTCCTCAACGGTTTTTGCAGTTACGGTAATTTCCTTTTTCATAGCTCTATCCTCACTTTTTCTTGTTGTCGTTGTTTTTACGATCCTCTTTGAGGTTGGGCACCTGGGAGGGCTTCTCCTCGTTGACGGCAGGCTCAGCCTTCTCCTCTTTCTTTTTGGCAGGCTCCTCAACCCTATCGGGCACAGGAGGCGGCAGGGGCTCATCCTCCTCGTCAATATAGTGCAGAGAACGGGGCTTGGTGCCGGAGGTAGACGTGCGCTGTGCAGGTCTGTTTTCCGACTTGCCCTTACCCTTGAGTGCCTTTTCGGCTGCCTTATAATCCTCCTCGGTAAAGACCGGAACCGGCATTACCTTGCTCATAACGAAGGACTTGAGGGTGGAAAGCACGCTCTTGAAGATCCAGTAGATACCAACGGCGGCAGGAACGATGAAAGCGATATACACGCTCATCAGAGGCATGGTGATATCCATCATGTTGTTGGAGCATCCCATTTGTGCATCCTGCACGGCAGGCTGATAGGTGAACTTGCGGTTGAGCTTCATGCTGGCAAAATAGAAGACAAAGGTGAGGATCGGCACCAATACCAAAATGCTAGTAAACGAGGGAATATTACCCATGTTTTGACCAAACAACTCGAAATCGGGGATCGCAACGTTCGTCAGATCCGCATAACACTCAGAGGCGTTAGAATAGTAAGCAAAGCTCTTGAGCCCCTCAAGCTTGTTGCCTGCCTGAGAGAGTAGCTCGATGGTGCCCTTGCCGTTGCCGATGCTAAGGCCAAGACCACCTGCCGCCTTTGCGGTGGTGCAGTAGGTCGTCAAAGCGCTCGAAAGCGTAGCTGCCTTACCGAGCACGTAGCGAAGGGGATCGATCACGATCTGATACAGTGCCAAAATAACGGGAAGCTGAATGAGCAGAGGCAGGCATCCACCCATGGGGTTAAAGCCCTCCTCCTGATACATCTTTTGGATCTCCTGTGCCATTTTTTGCTGGGTCGCCTGGTCATTGCGGCCCTTGTATTTGTTACGGATCGCCATTTCCTTGGGGCGCAGCTTTGCCTGCTTAATGGAATTCTTCTGTTGCTTAATACCAAAGGGCAGCATCACGATCTCCACCACCAAGGCGAAAATAAGAAGGCCAAGCACGTATTTTCCGCCCGTGATCTTGGTTAAGATCTGCAAAAATTTACCGATCCAAACAAGCAGGGTATCGATCGGACCGTTATCGGTTTCAAGCGAGATATTCTCACCCATACGGGTCACGATCTCCTTGACCTGCGCCTCGGTTAGCGCAGTGCGGAACTCCTCAAATTTTACCTTGGAGGCATCGTCTTGGGGCTTTACGGCTTCAAGTGCAGCCTTTGCTCCCTCCAGACTCACCACACCAAGATCGGGCGCATCAGCATTTTTATCAAAGCCCTCTGCGCTCATGTTATAGCCGCGGGATGCAGCTACAAATTTCTCACGTGCCTCGGCACTCATCGGCAAAATGCGCGAAAAATACGTGACGGCATCGGTATCCGCCGCAGTCCAAGAGGACTCGATCGTTTCATCCTTTTTGCCGGCACAGCTTGTCAGCGAGAGCATTGCCACCAAAACCAACAGTGCTGCCAGCACCGCAGTGACAATTCTCACAATTCTTTTCTTTTTCATAGATTTTTTTCCTTTCCATGGACGGAAGCTCCGTCAGGCTTCTTGCCCGTTGCTTCACAGTCGAACGCAATCGTATCGATGTCTTCTTTCCCGTGACATCCGCTGCCGTTCTCACAGCACTCATCGGGTACGGGGATCTCACGCGAGCCCTTATAGCGAAAGCCCTTTTCGGGTACGGGATCGTATCCGCCCGCACAATAAGGATTACAGCGGAGAATCCGCCAAACGGTTAATATCAGACCCACAAAAAAGCCGCGCTTCTCGAACGCCTCGATCGCATACGCTGAGCACGAGGGGGTAAAACGGCAACAAGCGCCGCCCTTTAGGGGGGATAAAAACCTTCTGTAAAAGCGAACCAGCCAAATGCAAATATGCTTCATTTAAGACCCTCGGTCAGCATGCCGAGCGCACGAAACGCGCGCAGCATATCTCTTATAACATCATCTGCCTTTTTTCCGCGTATCTCGTCGCGCGCTGCCAATACCACAAGATATCCCGTCTTAAGACCGTACTTGGTCTTAATCGCACGGTATCCCTCGCGCAAAAGGCGTTTGGCACGGTTACGCACAACCGCACCGCCAAGCCGTTTGCCCACCGACAGCCCCACGCGATTGAGATACTTTTTCTCGGGGTTGGCAAGCATCAGCCTTTTGGCGGCATAATCGCGCAGCACGTAAACCGCTACGGTTTTCGTGACAAAGCGTTCACCTCGGTGAAATGCTTTGTTGTAAAGATGATGTTCCTTAATGGCGTAATTCTTCATGGTTCACTGCCCCTTTTACACTTCCGTTACAATGATTTTATAAAAACAAGCGATTGGAGAAAAATGCCGCAAACGAAAAATACCGATGTCTATGACAGTTGCCAGAGACATCGGTCGTTTTCTATGTGGCGCGGGACTTAATAAGTCAGTCTCTTTCTGCCTTTTGCACGTCTTCTCTTCAGAACGTTTCTGCCGTCGGCAGTTCTCATTCTCTTTCTAAAGCCGTGCTCTTTCTTTCTTTGACGTTTTTTGGGTTGGTAAGTTCTGAGCATCGTTAGCACCTCCTTAATTTTAAAATCGGAAGCGTGTTTCGGGAGATACCTGGTATCCTCTGCCGGAACGCTTTTTTACAGTGACTTATTTATTATATACGCACTTTTCCAAATTGTCAAGAGTTTTTTTCGTTTTTGCCAAATTTTTTTCTTTCCTTGCTTTATATAATACGCGCAAACCGCATAGCCCTTGCATTTTTACATATGCTGTGGTATACTGTAAAGGCGTTTGACGCATAGAAAAGAGGATTTATGAAAATATTGGTTTTAGGCGACGTGGTGGGCGAGCGCACGTTGCCGTTCTTGCAAAAAACACTTTGGGATAAGCGGCGCGAGCTTGGTGCCGATCTTGTGATCGCCAACGGCGAAAACGTTTGCGACATTCACGGGCTTTCTCCAAAAGCCGCTGAGGCACTTTTTGCCTTCGGCGTTGATTTTATTACCTCGGGCAACCACATCTTTGACCGCCGCGATGCCCACACCTTTTTAAATGACACCAATGCTGTCATTCGCCCCTGTAACTATCCTGCCGCCTGCCCCGGCGAGGGCGCACGCGTGATCACCTCCGCTGAGGGGTGGCGCGTACTGGTGGTAAACGTTGCGGGCTCGGTATTTATGGAAGCCCTCGGGGACCCGTTTCGCGCTGTTGAGGTGGAGCTTGAGCGCGCACGCCGCACTTATGATCTTGCCGTGCTCGACATTCATGCCGAAGCGACCTCCGAAAAGCTGGCGCTCGCGCGCCACTTTGACGGGCGTTTTGCCGCCATTTTCGGCACGCACACGCACGTGCAAACCGCCGACGAGCAAATTTTACCAAACGGAACGGGCTATATCACCGACATCGGTATGACGGGCCCTGTAAACAGTATTCTTGGCGTTACACCCACAGACGTGATCGAAAAAATGCGTACACATATGCCGCACCGCTTTACCGTCGCCGAGGGCGAGATCGTGGCAAACGGCGCATTGTTTGACATTGATCCCGTTACGGCGCGCACGCGCGCCGTAACACGCATAAGATTTTAATTGAGAGGCAAACGGTATGAATAAAATCAAATTTCGCGGTGGCGCACTGCTCGCGCCCACACCGCCCGTCATGGTAAGCTGCGGCAAGGCTGAGCACGCCAATATTATTACGGTAGCTTGGACGGGCATTACCAATACCGTGCCCCCAAAAGCTTACATTTCGGTACGCCCCACACGTCACTCGCACGGTATTATTAAGGAAAGCGGCGAATTTGTTCTCAATCTCACCCCCTCCACACTGGTGCGTGCGGCAGACTATTGCGGCACCTATACGGGTGCCAAGGTGGATAAATTCAAAAAATGTAATCTGACCAAGCTTGAGGTGGAGGAGGTCGCGTGCCCCCTGATCGCAGAATCACCCATTTCCCTTTGCTGCCGCGTCAGCGACGTCATTCCCCTTGGCTCGCACGACATGTTTCTTGCCGACATCGTAGCGGTTTATGCAAGTGAGGAGCTACTTGACGACAAGGGTAAGCTTCACATGGCAAAAGCAGGACTTTGCGCCTATGCGCACGGAGAGTATTTTGCCCTTGGCAAACGCATTGGCACCTTTGGCTTTTCCGCGAAAAAGAAAAAAGGACAAAAGCCGCACAAGAAAGCTTGACCGAACATATAAGTACCCCGTTTGCAAACTGCAAATGGGGTACTTTTGTGCTTTTGGGGCATACTATGCTACAAAGGACAGGGGGAATGGATATGTTTTACAAAATTTCTAAATCTGTGCAGGCTGGCACCGCGAAGCTGCCCGAGGGTGAGGGGATAACAGCCGGGTATATCACCGCCGACGAGCTTGAAACATTGGCACCCGTGCTCGGATTTTCCGCTTCAACCGTCCGTCAATGCCGCGAGGAGGTACGCTACTTCAGAAACAGTATTGAGATCTACGATCAATACAGCTTTGGCACAATAAAACGCACAACGGGGGACGAAAACGGCGAGGACTGCATCGCCTTTTACATTACGGCAAGCCTGTTTTTGGTGGTAGATATTCGCGACAGTGACGGCAGCACACGGCGTGCCTTTGAGGCGGTATTAAAGCGTTTCCCACCTGCCGGAGTAACGCTTGAAAAATTGGTTTTTGCCTTTCTTGATGCAATGATCGAGGGAGATGCAAAAATGCTTGAGGATATGGAGTTTTCCCTATCCGATCCCGAGGAGCGCGTGCTACAAGGTGAAGCCGAGGACGGCTTTATCGGTTTTTTGCTGGGAGAACGGCGCAAGCTTCTTTTGCTGCGCAATTATTACGAGCAGCTCATTGACGTGGGAAAGGCGCTTGAGGAAAACGAAAACGATCTGTTTGCCGAGGAGGATCTGCGCTATTTTAAGATATTCACCGACAAGGCAGAACGACTTGAGCGAAACGTGCGTTCTCTGCGCGAGCAGCTCATGCAGCTGCGCGAGGCATATCAATCCATGCTTGATATTCGCTTAAACAATATCATGAAGATATTTACGGTATTATCTGCGGTTTTCCTGCCCCTCACGCTCATTACGGGCTGGTACGGTATGAATTTTACGGGCATGCCCGAGCTTACCTGGCGATACGGCTATTTGTATGTGATACTGTTAGCGGGCGCGGTAGCCTTGATCTGCATCAGCATTTTCAGACGCAAGCATTGGCTTTGAATTGACACAATTTTGAATTTTTTCCAAACACATCTTGCAATTCCGTTTGTTATATGTTATAATGTAATCCAATATTTTGAAAGTGAGGTACCATTCTGTGCAATTTGAGAACAAAAACATTGCAAACGAAGTTGAACAAAACGAACTGTTGCGCGAATTGGTAGAGGAATCGGTCAGTGCATACCAAATACCCGGCACTGCATTTGATAACTATCACATCAAGCGCGGTCTGCGTGAGCCCGACGGCTCGGGTGTTATGGCAGGCGTAACACGTGTTTGTAACGCACACGGCTATATCATCAACGAGGGTGAGCGCACACCCGTTGACGGAGCACTCTATTATCGCGGCTACCGCATGACCGAGCTTTGCGAGAACTTCATAAAGGAAGATCGCTTTGGCTTTGCGGAAACCTGCTATCTGCTCTTTTTCGGGCATCTGCCCACAAGAGAGCAGCTTGAAAAATTTTGCCGCCTCATTAGCAGCTACGAAAACCTGCCGCCGCGCTTTGACGAGGACATCTTGATGAAGGCACCCTCCCCCTCCATTATGAACAAAATGGCAACGGGTGTGCTTTCTCTTTACGCATATGACGAAAATCCCGACGGCACCGACCTTGCCAACATGCTGCGCCAAAGCATGTCGCTGATCGCTCGCGTGCCAATCATTGCGGCACACGCTTATGCCGTAAACCGCAACGTCTTCGGCGGGCACAGCTTAAACCTACATAATCCCCACCCCGAGCTTTCTACCGCGCAAAACTTTTTGCGCATGCTGCGTTCAGACAAAACCTACACCGATGAGGAAGCAAAGCTCCTTGACCTTTGCCTTGTAGTTCACGCAGAGCACGGCGGCGGTAACAACTCCTCGTTTGCCTGTCGTGTACTCTCCTCCTCGGGCACTGACACCTATTCCGCGATCGGTGCCGCGATCGGATCTCTTAAGGGTCCGCGTCACGGCGGCGCAAACATCAAGGTGCAGGAAATGTTTGATAATATCAAATCAAACGTGAAAAACCCACTTGATGAGGGTCAGCTTGCCGATTACCTGCTCCGGATCATGGAGGGCAAGGCAAACGACGGCAGCGGTCTTGTATACGGCATGGGACACGCGATCTACACCAAGTCCGACCCACGCGCACTGATGCTCAAAAGCCAGGCACGCGAGCTCGCCATGAAAAAGGGCTTTGGCGATGATTTCGCACTGCTTGAGGCGATCGAGCGACTCACCCCCGAGCTGTTCTGCAAGCACAAGGGCATCCAGAAGGAAATGTGTGCAAACGTGGACCTTTATTCCGGGCTCATTTACCGCATGCTCAACATCCCCGAAAGCATGTACACCCCCTTGTTTGCCATTGCACGCGTAGCCGGCTGGTGCGCGCACCGCATTGAGGAGTACACCACTGCCAAGCGCATAATTCGCCCCGCCTACAAGTGCATCACCCCCGCAAAATCCTACACACCGCTTGACGAGCGCAAATAATAAAAATGCGACATGCAGCAGCATGTCGCATTTTTATTTAAATACCGAGAAACGCCGCACCAATGATACCCGCATCGTTGCCAAGCGCGGCAACGGCAAGCCTTGGCGACTCAACAAGCCCCGCGCCATAACGCTCCCTCTCAACGCTCTCTCGCAAGGGCGCAAGCAGAGTTTCTCCCTCGCCCGAAACACCGCCGCCAATGCAGACCACCTCGGGCTGAAAAATATTGATGATATTCGTAATGCCCGTGGCGAGGTAAAAAATATAGCGATCTACCACCTCGCGCCCTGCCGCATCCCCTGCGCGCATGGCATCAAAAGCAGTTAAGCCGTTCACCTTGCCTTGGCGTTGTGCGATATCAAACAGGGCTGTTTTTTGCCCCGTTTCCTGACATTCCTCCATTTTTTCCTTCGTCATACGAACAAGAGCCGTGGCAGAGCTATAAGCCTCCCAGCATCCCTTTCTGCCGCAAGTACAGGGCACGCCGTTCGTTTCAATCACGATGTGTCCGATCTCTCCGCCTGCAAAATTAAAGCCCGAAAGCACTTTCCCGTCAACAATAATGCCGCCGCCCACGCCCGTGCCAAGCGTTACGGTAACCGAGCTCTTTGTGCCGCGCGCAGCACCCGCCACAGCTTCACCCCACGCAGCTGCATTGGCATCGTTTTCCACGTGCACGTTTGAAACACCCGTTTGCGCGCGAAGATGCTCTCGCATCGGGAAATGATGAAACTGCAAATTGTTGCAATATTCCACCACACCCTCGGTGTAGTTTACAGCACCGGGGCTTGCCACACCGATCGCCTCAACGTCAGCAAGTGCAACGCCCGCAGCTTGACAGACCTTTTTACAAAGCGCGCCCATGGCCGCAACGATCTCCTCTGAGGTGCGCGTTGCAACAAGGGTAGGCTCACTCATCTTTTTGAGGATCTCAAACTTCTCATTTACCAAACCGACGGCAATATTTGTGCCGCCAAGATCTATTCCGATACGATACATACTCTTTCCTTTCCCGAGGCAAAACGGATCGTATGCTCTCCCGTCATGTGCCCTGTTCTATTTCTTATTATAAATATTTAAATTGTTTTTATAATGGCACAATAGGTATTTTTGTACCAAAAATGGGGGTTATAAAGCCGAAAGGTATATTTCAGAAATAAATCTTAAATGAAAAATCCCCAGATTTGATCCAATAATAGATTACCAAAATAAGCACTGCCGTTCCAAACAATTTACTGATTATGGATCTAATTTTTCTTTTTCGCTTCAAAGTCGCGTTTGCTTTTTCATAATTCTCGTTTATGTTGTCTTGCGAGAGTGTATGTACGCCGACATATTTTTGAATTTCCTCAATTACGCATTGTTCATCAAACGAGGTAAGTTTTTCACAGGACAGGCATTTGAAATCATATTCCGTCATTTCAATATCGCCGATCAGATGCTTGCCTCGACCGAAATAACTGTGTTCCTTATAGTCGGGATCGCCGCGCTTCACGATTCTCGTTTTGGGATACGGTATCAGCTTTTCTCCGCAACAGGAACAGTAAAATTTTCTTTTCTTCATTGCCAGGGGCATAATAGATCTTTTATTCATCGCGTTTTTTCCTTTCAAGACAAACGACACTTTCGACGCGGGTCAAGAGTAAAAAAGGTTAAAAATTGGTCAAAAACGGGGGTTGTAACGACAAAAGGTATATTTTATTTTGTGCTATAAAAGTTTTGAATTTTTACCTTAGGGCATTTGGATAGATTCGCGATGCTTTTCTCCACCCATTCATCATCTAGTTTAATTTTGTTGTGAGATGGCAGAATAACGTTTGTTCCCAAGAATATGCTGTCCCAAACAAAAGTATATTCCTTCTGATTTTTCATTCTTATGTAAGCAACAACACTTTCGTCAGTAAATTTCACAACAATACTGCTTACATCGTCATATCGCAGTATTTTAATTCCTGCTTGCTCGATGGCTACTACACGTTTTTCAGTAATCGTTATTCCATAATTAAAACGGAAATAAGTAGCGACAAGAATTACAACACCAAGCAGTAAACATAAAATCGCCAGAGCATAGTTATGATCTTCAGTAATAAAAGCTGCTGCCATTAAAACGAGCAATGTCAACAAAAATGCAACACCAATCATAAATAGCCAAAGCTTTCGATATTTGATTTTTATTTTGACTTTCATCAACGCTGCTCCTTTCGATATGTTATACTAAACTGCTGTAATTTGTATTTTCGAGTATTGCTCAAAACTCACATTTGTCCCAACGCAAAATTGGGGCATTTTTTGTTTTTGAACACCCATTTTTGGAAATTTTCTTTGAAATACCACTTAGAAAAGCTTAATTTTGCTCATTTTAATCCGATTTTGGCTTATTTTCTCGTCAGACAAACGACACTCTCGACGTGGAGCAAGACCCCAAAAGGTATATTTTTATGCCAAAAACAGGGGTTGTAAAGCCAAAAGGTATATTTTATTTAAGATAAAATATTTTAGCACATCCGTTTTCAGCTTCCTCTTTGATAAGTGAAAAATCTTTTCCAATCAGTATTACCGACATATAAGAAGCTTCTAAATAGCGTACAGCATCAGTAAGAGGCATGGTTAGCCCGTCTTTTTCATCCCACGAAATTATATAGACCGTTTGGTCTTTTTCTTGAAAGTCGCCCAAGCTTGTAATAATTCTTTTGCTCACACTTTTTTTCAGAATAGTTTCAGCGTTATGTGAAAAACGAGAGAGAGCGTTCACTCTCTTTTTTGACGAGCCTAATTCATAAAGTAAGCGTTCTTGGTAATTCTTGTCAATATAACTTTTTACGAATTCTTTCTCAATCTTGCTATCCATATTATCTCCTTTCGATATGTTATACTAAACTGCTGTAAAACGTATTTTTGAGCTATGCTCAAAACTCACATTTGTCCCAACGCAAAATTGGGGCATTTTTTGATTTTGAACACCGTAATCGTAGGGGCGAACTGTGTTCGCCCGCATAATTAGGCAAAGATTTCTCGTTTTCGGGCGAACACAGTTCGCCCCTACGGATTTTGGCTCATTTTCGTGTCAGACAAACGACGGACTCGACGTGGGTCAAGAGTACAAAAGGTATATTTTTGTGTCAAAAACAGGGCTTGTAAAGCCAAAAGGTATATTTTAGGGCAAAATCATTTGCTATTCAATTTGCTTTCTATTTCAAAAATGCATTTTTCAAGATCAACATCTTCTGTCACTAAATCCGAAAACAGCGCATCGATTGCCGACAAGTGCTCTGAAAGTTCCGCTTGGTTATGTGAGATTAAAATATCCAAATCATAAGATTTATGATCTATTTTGATTTGTCGAAAATCTGTTTTATCGATGATGATTTTGCGATAACCGGATGTAATAGACCGTATAATTTGCAAATAATGCTCTGCAATATCACTAATTGCTACTTCAATTGAACCATCGCGTTCAGACAAAACCTTATCTAATTCTTGGTTAAATTTTTCTTCAAAATCCTTGCTAAAAAGCAATTCGAAAAGATTAGCCACTTATCTCTTTCCTTCCTTCGATATGTTATACCGTACTGCTGTAAAACGAACTTACGGGTTTCGCTCAAAAATCACATTTGTCCCAAGGCAAAATTGGGGAATTTTTTAATTTTGAACACCGTTTTTGGTAGGGGACGGCGCCTTCGACGTCCCGTCCCCTTAAATGCTCATTACGGGCTGTCGTGGGCGCTAGCCCCTACAGGTTTTGCGGTCATTTTCTTGTCAGACAAACGACACTCTCGACGTGGGTCATAAATATTTTTGTGTCAAAAATGGGGGTTGTAAAACCAAAAGGTATATTTTTGAGCAAAAATATGCTAATATAGAGTTATTTCCTTACCGTTAAATTACCTTTGCCGTGATAGGTATCACAATAGCAATAAATAAGTGCTCCACATTTTTTGCACTTTACCATATGTACAATAACATCATCAACCCAACATCCATTTTCGTCTTGAACTGCATCAATGGGATAGTCACTTGCGAACATTTCATAATTATCGTTCGCTATCATTTCTTTTAGATACGAAAGTGTCTCCAAATATTCTTCTTGATTTTCAAGCTTTCCAACTTTAACATTCCTGCATACATCACACAATTCAGGAGGATAAATTTCACCTGAATAAAAGGATTTTAAAAGCGTCCGGTTTGCCGAATTATTTGAAAGTTCAAAGATTCCTTTTCCGTAATGCATACGATTTTTAGGGTGTCTTACAAAAATATATATTTTCTTTCCACCACTTCCAATGTCATCTACATCTTCGGGTCTTATTTCACCACTAAATCCTAAAAACAATCCTTTCCACTTAAAAAGCCCGTCTTCTACCCAAATCCAACAAGCCCGTCGATTTAAATAAAACAGAATGATTCCTGTGATAGGGAGCATATATACTAAAGTCACAATTCCAATAGCCAATACGTCAGTCCTATTTGAACTAACCGAATATATAATCAACGCAATCCCTATTGCATTAAAACAACATAAAAACAGCAAAATAACAAGATATGTTATCAACCATTTCTTTGACGCTATAAGCTTCTTCATATATTCTCCTTTCGATATGTTATACTAAACTGCTGTAAATTGTATTTTCGAGTTTTGCTCAAAACTCACATTTGTCCCAACGCAAAATTGGGGCATTTTTTGTTTTTGAACACCAATTTTTCGAATTTTTATCTCAAAACTGTTCAAAATAGCTTTATTTAGCCCATTTTAAGCCGATTTTGACTCATTTTCGCGTCAAACAAACGACACTCTCGACGTGGGTCATAAGACCAAAAGGTATATTTTTGTGCCAAAAACAGGGGTTGTAAAGCCAAAAGGTATATTTTACACATCAAAAACTACAAAATGATCTTCTTTGCCGGGGGGCAAAAATCGCCATTCTTCGCATTTTCGTGCAGATGGTGTGAAAGTCTCAAAATAAACTCCGTTTGTAAAATTAATACGCAAATCTCCCAAAGGACTTATATCAAAGCTTTTAACGGTTGCATTTTCAAAATGCTTTTCAAAGTTGTGCATGGCAACATCAAAAATGCTCGATGTCGCGGTTATCTCTTTTTGTGTGCTTTGCTCGTCAAAATCATAGTCACCATTGTCTAACGCTTCATCTTGTGGCAAATAAATGTCTCTGGAAGCAAGTAGAATTACATCGTCCTTTACAAATCTCCAAGAGGTTTGAATATGTAAAGCATATTCTGCGTATGTGTGCCCTTCGTCGTCTTTTATTTCGTTTCCCAAATTAAAGCACAACATATCTACAACCCTGCGTATGCTATGAAATTTCGCTCCAATAATCCTTTTCACTTATTAATCTCCTTTCGATATGTTACACCGTACTGCTGTAAAACGGACTTTTGAGGTTTGCTCGAAAATCACTTTTGTCCTTAAGCGTTGCCCTTTGCGGTGGTGATGGAGGCGATGAGCAATTTACGGATTTTACTGCATTTTGCAAACATATCTTTATATTCTTCCTCGGTGATCATATGAGTATCTTTGAACAGACCGAGCCAATAATCCGTTTCGTAACACTCCTTGAGCGCAATTTGAAACTTATTGATAAAGTCCGCCTTGCTTGCGGCATAATTGGCTTCGTGAATGTTTGCTCCGATACTTGTGCCACTCCGCAATACTTGACTTAACAGTACGTTGCTTTTGCGGTTTTCCTTTATATCGGTGCAAAGATTGACGATATCAACGGCGAATTGCTTTGATAAATCAACTAAAAAGTTTTCTTTCATTTTAAGTCCTCACAATTAAAATGATTTGACACTATGTGTCATGAATTGAAACTTCGTTTCATGATTTCTCGCTACGCTCCATGAATTGACATTGTGCGTCATTTGGGGAAGATGAATTGACGGCGATGCCGTCATGAATTGATGCTATCGCATCATGATTTCTCGTCGGCGTTCCGCCTCCTCCATGAATTGAATTGCGCGTCCTACCTTATGCGCCCGCAGGCGCAATTCATGGCGAAGCCAATTCATGAGTGCAACGCACTCAATTCATGCGCTCGCGCAATTCATTGTCGAGCCGTCGTGTGAGACACACGACGGACTCGACGTGCCCTGTGCGAGGAAAGAGGTCAACAGGAGTTACGGTGCCGATCTCGTAGCCAAGCGCTTGCAAAATGGAACAGTCACGTGCGAGCGTATCGGGGCCGCAGGAAACGTAAACAATGCGAGGCACTTTTCGTTTTGCCAAAAACTCCAACAACGTGCGATCACAGCCCTTGCGCGGAGGATCAAGGATCACCACGTCGGGGTGAAGCGTGCCGCGCGCACTTTCCGCTGCGGCAAGGAGCTGTTCGGTATCGGCGGCATCTCCGCAATAAAACTGCGCGTTTTTAATACCGTTTCGTGCCGCGTTTGCCTTTGCCGATTCTATCGCGGCAGGCACAATTTCAATACCGATGACCTCGAAGAAGCCATCTGCCATAGACAGCCCTATCGTACCCGCGCCACAGTATAGATCGAGCAACAGCTTGTTTTTTCCGCCCGCCTGTGCGCGTTCTGCCGCAAGTCCGTACAAAAGCTCTGCGGCATCATGATTGACCTGATAAAAGGCACTTGGCGCGATCTCGAATTGTAAGCCGCAAAGCATGTCATCAAGGTGATCCTTCCCCCAAAGCGTGCGGTAGGCTTGCCCTAACACCACATTGGTGCTTTTTTTATTTGTATTCAGTAAAATGGAGGTGATCCTCGGGAAGGCCTCGCGAAGTGCCGACACAAAGCCCTGCTCATCCGGCAGGCGATCTCCGTTTAACACAGGGCAAACCATGATATCGCCCGTGTTTTTTCCCTCGCGCAAATACAGATGACGCAAAAGCCCCTTTCCCGTTTGCTCGTCATAGGCACTCACGCCTTGTTCGGTTAAAAGTGCACATACGGTATGCAAAATCTCATCAAATATGGAGGGCTGAAGAGAGCAACGCTCCGCCACGACCACGCGATGTGTTTTTTGCGCATAAAAGCCGCCGCAAAGCCCATTTTTTGACACAGTGATAGGATATTCTGCCTTGTTGCGGTACCCCGCGGTTTCACCTGTTGTCCGCACATCCTCCACCATGACCTCGGCAAGCCCCGCCTTTCGGAAGCACTGCCTGACATACTCGCGCTTCAGCTCAAGCTCGCGCGCATAGGAAAGATGCCGATATACACATCCGCCGCAGGAAAGCGGCGCGGCACAAAAGCCCTCCTCACGGTACTGTGACGAGGTTATAATTTTAACAAGCCTTCCTACGGCATAGGTTTTATTCACTTTAATAAGCTCCGCCAAAACGCGGTCACCCGCAACAGCACCCGAAACGAACACCGCCCTACCGTCCGGGGCGCGGCCAACACCGAACCCTAGATTATTCAAGTCAATGATATCCAACGTGAGTTGCTGGTTTTTGTGGAGAAATTCCGCACCCGTGGCGCGTTTTTTCTGTATATTAGACATTAAATATAAAACTCCTCGCCCGTTTCAAGACAAAGGCAGCCAAGCTTGCCGCCGTCCTTTACACCGCAGTCAATGCGAATGATATTGCCCTCTCTCTCGATACTGCCGCTTTTGGTGGGAGCATGCCCCACGATTACCACGCGATCCTCATAATAAGCTTCCTCTTGGGGTGCGGTAAAAAAATTCTCGGGCTCATACGCATCAAGCGGCTTTTCGGGGTCAAAGCAGTCGATGCCCGCGTGCACCAGCACATAGCTTTTTCCGCCTGCCTCAACCTCCTCATACAGCGCGAAATCCGACAGATAGTCAAGCAACCCCTCACGCATATCGTCATCAAGCGCACGAAATCCCTCCAGGGTCGAGGCACCGCCCTCGCGGCTCCACGCTGTCATTTCAGCGGCAAAATCTGCATCGGGCATACTACCGCTTTTCAGCATCCGATCAAATCCCGAAAGCATACGAAGCGCCAAAAAATCATGCTCGCCTGCCACGGGATACACGTTTTCACACATGCTGAGATCGGTGAGCAGTGCTACGGCATCCTCGCCGTAATCTGCAGTATCCCCAAGGACATAAAGGATATCGTTTTTGGAAAATTTGATCTTTTCAAGCAGGGCTTGATATTTATCAAGCGCGCCGTGCAAATTGGCAACTACGTAAGTCATAGCTATCTCCTTTTTGGCAAAAAATTATACCGTTAGCCGCACGGGAGCCGAACATATAAGGTTTTAAAAGACATATTTTTCGCGGCACTTCACCAAATTGTTCTCGAATATTTGTATATTCTTCAAAAAATTCGGTTTGTTCCGCAAAAAATCTGTTCTTTTAAAACTGTGAGC
>JAFVOQ010000033.1 GCA_017505785.1 Clostridia bacterium | reverse complement strand
GTGATTGATTTAATCCTTTTGATCGTCCCGATTTTTCCTACCGAAAGAGCATTAAAAAAGATCTTTGATAAAGACGGCAACAAAAGGAACGGTGATATAGAGTGAAAACAAATTGGGAAAATACACCTACATCATATAAAACCGTAACAATAATTTCTATTCTTGCAAGTCTGTCCACTGTTGTATTGGCAGTTTTTCAGATGTTTGATATTTGGAATCAAGCTATAAATATCTGCGTTCCTATGATGGGCGTAACAATGCTTTGCCAAAGCTATATACAATGGAATACAAGCCGTAAGGTTGCGTATTTTAGCATCGGAACGGCAGCGTTTATATTTATTTGTGCGATTATAGTATTTTTTCTTTAATCCTTATAACAATTAAGCTACCGACTTGCCGGATCGCACATACTATTTTTATACCTACAAGGAGGTAAACAAATGAACTATTCAGAAATCACACCGTATATCAAGGAGCTTGCTGCTCTTTCAGATACAAGCAATCACATCGTCCCCGATATGTACGCACAGCACGACGTAAAGCGCGGTCTGCGTGATATAAACGGCAACGGCGTTGTTGCCGGACTTACCGAAGTATCGCACATCAAGGCTAAAGAAATCGATGCAGAAGGAAATGCCATTCCGTGTGCAGGTCAGCTTTATTACCGAGGTGTTAACGTGCGGAGTCTTGTAGAGGGCTTTGTGGCGGATAACCGACCGGGCTTTGAAGAAACAGTATATCTGCTTTTGTTTTCAAAGCTTCCGACTAAAGACGAGCTTGAAGCGTTTTGCGAGCAGCTTTCTCTATATCGCTCCTTGCCTCCATCCTTTGTTCGTGATATGATCCTCAAAGCCCCCGGCAAGGATATGATGAATATACTTTCAAGAAGTGTGTTGGCGCTCTATGCCTACGATGAGAATCCCGACGATATTTCAACGCCCAATATTCTGCGCCAATGCTTGCAGCTGATAGCGGAATTTCCGCTTCTTGCGGTTTACGGATATCAGTCCTTCCAGCATTACCATAACGGTCAGAGCTTGTTCATCCACTATCCAAAAAAGGAACTGAACACGGCGGAAAATCTCCTTTACATACTCCGTGAAGATGGACAGTATACACCGCTTGAAGCAGCGCTTCTTGACCTTGCACTCGTTCTTCACGCCGAGCACGGAGGCGGTAACAATTCAACCTTTACAACACACGTGGTAACGTCGTCGGGAACAGATACCTATTCTGCGATTTCCGCCGCGCTTGGCTCACTGAAGGGACCGCGACACGGCGGTGCAAACATAAAGGTGATGCAGATGTTCGATGATATGAAAGCGAACATTGATACAAAAGACAAGGATGCGGTTAAGGATTATCTCGTCAGACTTCTTGACAAACAAGCGTTTGACAAGGCAGGACTCATTTACGGTATGGGACACGCCGTTTACTCACTCTCCGATCCCAGAGCAGATATTTTGCGGTACTATGCCGAGCAGCTTTCGATAGAGAAAGGACTGCACGAGGAATTCGAGCTTTACCAAACGGTTGAGAAGATGGCTCCCGAGATCATTGCTGAAAAGCGCAAAATGTATAAGGGTGTCAGCGCGAACGTGGACTTCTATTCGGGTATGGTCTATAAAATGCTCGGACTGCCTTATGAGCTTTTCACACCCATCTTCGCCATTGCACGAATCGCAGGATGGAGCGCGCACCGTATGGAAGAAATACAGAACGCAGGTAAGATCATACGTCCTGCTTACATAAACGTAAAAGAAGAAACAGTATATGTATCCTTGAAGGATAGATAATAACAGCCCTCGTTCCATTACGGAGCGAGGGCTGTTTTTATACTCCGGAGGTTTATAGTATGAAAAAAATTTACACAAACGAGCAGAAAGACGAAATTCTCAAAATGTATTGGTCAGGTGAATCAGTGGCGAGCATTTCAGCGAGCACCGGAGTTGCCAAGAGCACACTTTATAAATGGATCCGAGAAGCACCGCCCAAGAAGAGCAAACCGGTCAACATGACAGATTTCAGAATCTTAAAGCAACGATGTGAAACGCTGGAGCAAATGGTTGAGATCCTTCAAATGTCGCCCTGCACGGTCAGTGCACCCTTGCATGACAGATACGAGGTCATCAAGGATCTGTCCGACACCTACTCTATCACGTTGCTCTGTAAAACACTAATGGTGGCGAAAGGAAGCTACTTCAATCATCTCAAAGCAAAGGAAGACACGGTTTATGCTCTTAAAAAGAAAGAGATTACCCCAATCATTGAGGAGATCTTCAACGAAAGCAATCAAGTGTTCGGCGCAAGAAAGATCAATGCAGTTTTGAGGTTGCGTGGATATACCGTTGCCGACAAAACGGTGGCGGCAATCATGCACGAAAACGGATGGTTCAGCGTTCGCGGCGGTGCGAAGCGGATCTACGAAATGACGAAGCAACGCCGGGAAAATATTTTATCGCAGCAGTTCGTTGCAACTGCCCCAAATGAGGTGTGGGTGAGCGATATTACCTATTTCACGTGCAAAGAGGTGAAATACTATATTTGCGTCATCATTGACTTGTTTGCACGCAAAGTAGTTGCCTGTACTATTTCCAAGAGCAACGGAACGCGTCTGACCAAAAGCACCTTGACAAAAGCCGTTGAGGAGCGACATTCGAGAGAGGGGCTGATTTTCCACAGTGATCGCGGAACGAACTATACAGCTCGAACTTTTGTTGATTGTTGCAAAGCATTTGGACTGACGCAATCGCTTTCCCGAAAAAGCACGCCTTACGACAACTCGGTCATGGAAGCATTTTTCAAGACACTCAAAGCGGAAGAGCTTTATCGTAACAACTACCGTTCAGAGCGAGAATTCAGAGAATGTGTCGAGGCATACATAGACTTTTACAACAACAAGCGCCCTCATCAGATCAACCGTTATCGCACACCCGATGCGACGGAGGAATCTTATTACAAGCGTCATACAAGCGATATGGGAGAAAGCTAATCGAACTGCTGCGGTCGGTTTTGTTTGGATTCTTCAAATCTCGCATAAATTTTGGGGCATTCTCGAAATCGTAGTTCGATTACAAAAAATAAGAAACGGCGAGAAAAGCCGTTTCCTGTATAGGTTTTTGAAAACAAATAACACCCCAATCGAACTGTTGTGGTTCAAATTTGGGGTGTTATTCACTTGGAGGCGCCACCCAGAATCGAACTGGGGATAGAGGTGTTGCAGACCTTTGCCTTACCGCTTGGCCATGGCGCCGTATTTAGAATGCCTTACTATTATAGCAAGGTGAGGCTCGTTTGTCAAGCCTTTTTTTATTATTTTGAAAAAAAGATTTTAGAGATAGGGTGTATGGTGTCAACTCTACCATTAGGATATGCTGTTTTTTGCAAAACGGTGTAGTATTTAGGAACGGTGCTACCGCGTTTGCGGTAGCACCGTGATTGGTTTAAAGACCGTTTACAATACTTTCGGGGCGCTCGCCACGCATAAAGCGAAGTACGTTTTCCGTTACCTCTTGGTGTATAGCGAGTGTTGCCTCCGCTGTGTTCCACGCGACGTGCGGCGTGAGCACGGCATTTGGAACTGCAAGGAAACGGGGATCAAGCCCGCCAACTTCGTTTTCAAACACGTCAAGCCCGACACCTGCAAGGTAGCCTGCCTCAAGGGCATCAATAAGATCGGCTTCCTTGACGATCGCACCGCGGCTGGTGTTGATCAGCACGGCAGAGCGCTTCATTTTTTTGAAGAGCTCCATGTTAAACATGTGCCGGGTAGATTCCATTAGCGGTAGGTGGAGCGTTACAATGTCGGCGTTTGCAAGCAAGTCATCAAGCGTAGCGGCGGTAGCGCCAAAGGCAGCAAGCGTTTCGCTCGACACGTAAGGATCATAAACCAGTGGCTTCATCGAAAGTGCATTGGTGCGCTCGCAAAGCGCTCTTGCAATTTTGCCAAAGCCGACAAAACCCACATTCTTGCCCGCAAGGCGGCTGCCGGAGCCGATGCCGTCAAGGGACCAACGGTTTTCTCTTACCATATCGTGCATGCGCACAACGCGCTTGGCGGTTGCCATCATCAGCATCAGTGCGTGCTCCGCAACGTCAATGACGCCGTAATTCGGGGCATTACAAACGTAAATGCCCTTTTCCTTTGCGGCAGCGGTATCTACGTTATCATAGCCAATACCGTAACGAATGATCAGCTTGCAGTTATCAAGCGTTTTGATTACGTTTGCCGTCAGCTTAGCGGCAGTAAAAAGAATAACGTTTGCATCATGCAGTGCCGCAATGAGGCTTTTTTCATCGTCGGCATCGGTAATAGTAAACCTCACATCTTCCATTTTAGAAAAAAGTGCAGTTTCATAGGTGTAAAAAACGCCTGTTTTATCAATTGCTGTAATGTTTGTCATAGCTTCCTCATTTTCCGCTTGCAAGCATGTCCTCGTATTGCTTTTTGCAATAGGCAAGGCGGTTTCCCCAGGCAGTTGGATCAATAAACGGATTTTCCGCAGCGCCGTTTTTTAGCATCTCGTATTTTCCCGCTGTATTAACATCTCCCGGGTGATTGCCAATGGCAATATCGACGTGTATTTTTCTAACCTTTTCGAGTGAGTGGGGGAACGCAAGGCGATGCTCGTGCGAAAGCCCGTATTTCTCAAGGAAGGAAAGACGCATGGAATTCATGCCCGCACCACCGAGCATGCCTGCCGTATAGGTGGTTTTGCCGTCGGTGACGTTAAAGAAATAGGACATGGTGCCCGGTGTATGCCCGGGGGTATGTACGGCAAGAATTTTGGTGTTTCCGAGTTCGAATACATCGCCGTCATCCAGTATGACGTCGGGCTCGAAAGCTCCGTGAAATTCAAACCCAAGCTCCCTCGCCCAGGTGAGATCGACCTTGCCCGTTACGTAATCCACATCCTCGCGAC
Source organism: Clostridia bacterium (assembly GCA_017505785.1). GTDB lineage: Bacteria > Bacillota > Clostridia > Oscillospirales > CAG-272 > Firm-07. Next base: position 21,031 of record JAFVOQ010000033.1, on the reverse strand, counting down.
CGATGATGGTTTTTGCACCCGTCAGCTCCACCAGCGCACGGGTGCCGCCGATGTGGTCGTAGTGCCCGTGCGAGTGGAGAATATATTTGATATTCGTCGGGTCAAGCCCGAGCTTCCTCATACCCTCGGTGATCAGATACGTGCATTGGGGATATCCCGAATCAAGCAGAATGAGCCCCGCGCCCGTATCGATCACGTGAGAGGAAACAAAGGTGGAGCCGACAAAATAGAGATTTCCATAGATCCGAAATGGCTCCATGTGGCCCTCCCAAGGGCGATTCGGCGACTTTGCCATGTTAAAACTCGTCTACGCGCTGCTTGTTTCTTGCGATCTCGGTAGCGAGCATGCCGAGCTCGGTATTGATCCAGAAGAAATTCATGCCGCGCTTGTACCAGAATTCTGCTTCCTTGTCATCGTTCATAAACATGCCAATGCTCTTTTGGTGCTTTTGGCAGGTCGCAACGGTCGTGGTGATCGCGTTCATCATCTTCTCGCACGTGGTGTCAAGACCGCAGTCCATGGATACTGCCATGTCGCAGGGGCCGATGATAACGCCAGCGATCTGATCGCCGTACTTGGTGAGCATCTCGTCAAGGAGATCGATACCTTTCTGCGATTCGATCTGAATAAAGAGCAGGCGGTTTTTGTTGATATCGTAAATATCCTCGCCGGGGCGAAGCAGTGCTCTGCCGCCAACGCCCTTCTTGCCGTAGGGGTAGAAGCGCATCGAGTTGATGGCGGTTTCGACCTGCTCCATCGATTCGGTACGGGGGATCAGCACGCCGTCAGCACCCATATCCAGGGGCTTGGAGATGCAGTGATATTCGCAGTCCTGTACACGAACGATTACGGGCAGCTCGATCTTGTTGCACATCTGGCAAAAATCGCCAATATTTTCGGGGTAGAAGGAGCCGTGCTCAAGGTCCATTACGAGCATATCAAGACCGCCCGCCTTGTAAAGACCCGGCAGGGTGGTGAAGCCGATGTGGCAGAGCATGGTGGAATAAATTTTTTCGCATTTTTCAAGCTTTTGCTTTAAGGGTTCAATATAAGTAGCCATAATATACCTCTTTTTCGATTTAATTAAAACGTTACAAGGTCTTTGATGTTCACAGGCATGCCCGTTGCGATCGATTTGTTTGCGGCAATACCTGTAAGGATGCTCATAGCACCGTCAACGTGGGAAGCGGCACGCTCCAGCGGGTCGTATTCGGGCACACCGAAGATGTCGTTGAGAAGAATGGGGTCGCCGCCGCCGTGACCGCCCTCAGCCTCAGGGATCTCAACGTCGTAAGACTCGCCAAACATGGGGAACACCGTGATCGATTTGGTCTTTGCCGCACCCTCGAGCTTGGCGTCGCCGCCTGCGTTTACATAGGATGCCTCGGTAACGCTCAGCTCAATTCTGCCCTTGGTGCCCGTAAAGCAAGCTCTGAAGCCCTCATAAGGCGAGTAGGCGTTCAGGGCATAGGTCAGGATCGCGCCGCTTTCGTATTTTACCATAACGCCCATGGTGTCCTCAATGCTGATGCCGTCGCCAAATACGCTCTGGTCACGGAGATATCCGTCGTCCTTTTCGGCATTCATATACAGAGCCTCCATACCCTTGTGGCCGATCATATTAAGTGCGAAGGGGTCACCCTTGGCGTTCTCGCTGCCGCTGCCTCTGTAATAGAACTTGGTCACGCCGCGGTTTTCGGCATTCTCTCTGCCGTAGAACAAAAGATCACTGTAAGAGAATACCTGCTTCGGCCTTGTGCCGAGCCAGAAGTTTACAAGGTCAAAGTGGTGGGTGGATTTGTGTACGAGAAGACCGCCGCTGTTTCTCTTGTCGCGGTGCCATCTTCTGAAGTAGTCCGCACCGTGCTTGGTGTTAAGCAGCCACTCAAAGTGTACCTGCTTTACCTCGCCGATCGTGCCGTCCATAATAAGCTGGCGAGCGATAGAGTTGTGGGGGGCATAACGATAGTTAAAGGTTACGCGCAGATTTTTGCCGGTGCGCTTGATCGCATCAAGGATCGCTTGGCATTTATCAGCGTCCATTGTCATCGGCTTTTCGCTGATTACGTCACAGCCGAGCTCCATGGCTCTAATGATGTATTTGTGGTGGGTTCTGTCAATGGTAGTGACAATGACGTAATCGGGCTTTTGCTCCTCGATCATCTTGTCAAACTCATCTGCTGCATAGAGTGCGACCTTGGTGTAGTTGTACTTTTCAACCAGTGCTTGCTGCGCGTATTCAAGGCGCGTTCTGTTGATATCGCAAAACGCAACCAGCTCCGAGGTTTCGCCGTACGTGCCGGCTACTGCATTGTAAAAGAAGCGTGCGCGGCCACCCACGCCTACTTGAACATATCTTTTTTTGTTTGCCATTTCAAATTTCTCCGATTCTTAATTTTTTGGTATGCTACCATTATTATCATAACACGGAGCTTTGCCCGATTACAACAACGGATATTGCGGAAAGCAATGATCATTCTACGAAATTTTACTGAAATTTCGCGTTATTATTGAATTTTTAAATGATTTGTGGTAAAATTATGACAAATTGTTGGGGGTGGGAATATGGATGAAAATCAGCAAAGGGGATTAAAGCGCACAGACAATGCTCTTGTGCCCGATGCCTCTATATTTTTGCAAAAATCAACGGTTTCAACGCCGGGTAGTATGCGAAATCACCATTATCACGACTATTACGAAATATATTATCTTTTGGCAGGTGATAGGTACTATTTTGTCAAGGATAAGACCTATCATATCAAAAGCGGTAGCTTTGTGCTCATCAAGCCCTACGATATACATAGCACCAGCAAGGCAAACGAGAATGGGTACGAGAGATATCTTATCAGCTTTCGCAAAAAATTCCTTGAGGATTTTTTGAAGGGAACGGACGGCGAGATTCTCTTAACAACCTTTGTGAACGGCGGTAACGTGGCGACCTTCTCGCCAGAGGATCGCGTAGTGGTTGAGAGCATTCTTTCGGCAATGCTTACAGAATATCAGCGAAAGCAGGTGGGTTATCTTCAATTTTTGAAGGCTTCGCTCATGCAGCTGCTTTTGCTTGTGGCACGTTATAGTGCAGACGGTGCAAACGCTAAAGTTGGAATCACCGATTATTTCAATCCCACCCACAAAACAGTTTCGACCGTTGCGGCGTATATCAACAATAACTATAGTGAGGACATTACATTAACAACTATTTCAAATCGATTTTTTATTAGTTCTTGCTATTTTTCAAGAATTTTCAAGGCAACCACGGGATTTTCCTTTGTGGAGTATTTAAACGGCGTAAGATTAAAGGAGGCAAGAAGGCTTCTTGCCAAAACCAATATGGGTATATCCGATATCGGCGATCGCGTGGGGTATAAGAGCAATACGCATTTCGGGCGGGCTTTTAAAACCGCCTTTGGGATATCCCCCTCTTTATATAGGAAGCAAACGCAGAGCGAGATCTACACGTCAAAGGATGAGTAGAGAGGATCGAGTCGCGTAAGCCGCGCCAAAAGAAAGAAAAAACCACCACCCCGACTGGGGTGAGAAATAAAATCGCGGGGCTCGTTCTCTTTCAAGGCGCAACCGCCTTGAAAGGGCAAAGTTTTCCTCGGTGACTAAACGTCACCGTCGCTGGAGCGAAACGGAAAATTTGCGCGATTTGGAACACACAGTGTTCCAGATCGAACAGAACGCCTCGGCGGCTGAACACCGCCGTCGCACAGCGATCGGCGTTCTTCCCGCCCTTGATTGCGTTGCAATCAAGGGCATTTCTCGCCCCCGTAAGCCGCGCCAAAAGAAAGAAAAACCACCACCCCGACTGGGGTGGTGGTTTTTCCTTTGGAGCGGATTACGGGGCTCGAACCCGCCACCTCGACCTTGGCAAGGTCGCGCTCTACCAAATGAGCTAAATCCGCATGCGGTGGGGAAGTGCTAAGGTGTGGCGACCCGGATGGGACTCGAACCCACGACCTCTAGCGTGACAGGCTAGCGTTCTAACCGACTGAACTACCGGGCCTTTTGATGCGTAACCGCCCCCAATGAATTGAGGGCGGTTGTGCATTTTGGTGGAAACAATAGGGCTCGAACCTATGACCCTCTGCTTGTAAGGCAGATGCTCTCCCAACTGAGCTATGCTTCCGTATGAGGTTACTGCATTGCTTGGCAACGGGTCATATTATATCACAGGAAAATTGGTTTGTCAACCCCTTTTTGAAAAAAATTTTTAAAAAACAAAAAATGGGCAGACAAACACATTCTGCCCTGTGCTTGTCTGCCCTAAAAGGAGAAAAAAGAAGAAACAATGATGCATGCTGTAAAGAACATATCTTTACGTACTTTATTATAGCAGATGTCATACGACTTGTCAAGATATTTTTCAAAAAAATATACAATATATAGAGGATTTTTTGGAAATTTAACACAAGATATGCAAAATGTCGCACGACCTACGACAAAATAAAAGCATTTTTGATTTGTCGTATTAAAATTTGCGTGCGTCAGCGGCGCTTCAATGATTGTTTTGCATGGAAATCTTTTCTTGTATCTGCCACCATGCGACTGTTTGCCGAATGCCTTCACAAAAGCTTGTGACAGGTGTCCAGCCTGTATCTGCCGTTATTGCCGTGAGATCCGCACAAAGGTGCATGACCTGATCTTTGCTGTACGGTATTGCGCCAAATTGCAATGGGGTGTGCGGCGATACGATGTCACGCAGTATCAAAAGATAGTCCTTTAGTGGGCGCACTACGCCGCTGCCAAGCGGATATATTGCGCCATCTTTGCCGCGCTCACCCAGCAGAGAAAGCGCACGGGCGGCATCGCGGCTGTAAAGAAAATCCCATAGCTGCTCACCCTTTGTAAATTGCGGTGTGTTACCGTGCATAAGCTTCAGAATGGTAGAAGAAACAAGACTTTTTTCGTTATCGTGAGGACCGTAAACGCTCAAAATGCGCACCCATATATGGCGCATGCCACACGCGCTCGCCGCAAGACGTGTGAGCCCCCCTGCCGCAAGCTTTGCCATGCCATAGCCGCTTTCGGGAAAGGTTGGTGTGCTTGGGGTAAGGCTACCCGATACTCTCCCGTATTCCGCTTGAGAGCCTGCGCCGATAAAGGTATGACACCCAAGGCGCCTTGCAGCAAGAACAGCATCGAGCGCATAGCGAATATTGTCGCACTGCAGGTCGGGGTTGTTCCTCGCGGCTCCGTTGGTGCCGTCCCACGCCAAATGATAGAACACGTCATACGGTTTTTCGGTGTTGCATTGCTGCAGTGCCGAAAGCTCTGAGAGTGCGCAGTGTTGGATAGAGAGCAGTTTGTGAGTCGGTAGCTCTTGCGTTCGTTTTCCGCGGCGGCATAGCGCCAATACCTCAATGCCGTTTTGTATCAGCTCATCGATCAGTGCCCTGCCAATCGCGCCTGTGGCACCTGTTATAACAGCTCTTTTCATAAAACCTCTTGTTTTTGATACCGTATGGCATCATATTCCGCGCGGTCAAGGAAGGGAGCCATATCGTCGAGTGACGGGGAGATCATGCGCCCGTCGGGGAGGATTTTTGCGGCGGATTTGGGTGCAAAGTCCTGCGTCGGATCAATGGCGATCTCAAACAAGCACGCGCCTTCGGCGTTGAGCGCACGCTCAGCCACTGCCGCAAGCTCTGCCTCGCTTGCGGCAAGGTAGTATTCGATGCCAAACGCCTTTGCCAACAAACCAAAATCGGGAAACCCAATGCCGCTATCGGCATCAAGCCCCACAAAGGGCTCTCCAAACAGATTGCGCTGTGTTTGGCGAATGGAATGATAGCCGTTATTGTTTAGAAGAATGATCTTAACATTAAGCTTGTTATGCGCCACTGTGGCAAGCTCCTGCAGGTTCATCATGATGCTACCGTCGCCCTCAATACATATTGTGCGGCGGCTGTTATCTGCAATTGCAACGCCGATTGCGGCAGGCAAGCCGTACCCCATAGCGGCGCACCCTGAATTGGTAAACATGCGCTGTCCCTCTTTGATCTTTGCCGCTTGAAAGGTGATCACGCAGGCACTGCCGTTTGCACAAACGATACGGTCGCTTGCGCGAAAGCGTGAAAACAAAAAATCCATACACGTGTAGGGGTTTAATGCACCGTTTTCGCAGTTGCGATACGCGGGGAGTGCCGCAGGGTAGCGCATGACCAGCTCGCGGCACCATGCCACCCAATCCGCATGTGCGGCAGGGGCTTGGTAGGGCTCACGCAGTAACATGCCAAGCAGATCCTTTACGTCTGCGTGCACGGGCATATCTGCCACAACGGTGGGCTTTTTTAATTCATTTTCATCAATGTCTACAATGATCTTATAGGCGTTTTTCGCAAAATCATAGCGGTTATAGCCGATCATGCGGATGTTAAGACGGCAACCGAGCGAGAGGAGCAGATCGCAGTTTTGTACTGCAAAATTGCCCGACCGCGTGCCAACAGTGCCGGGCATGCCTGCAAATAAGGGATGCGTGTAAGCAACCGTATCGTTTGCATTCCATGCGGTAACAACGGGGATCTGCAATTTTTCAAGCAGGGCAAGCAGCTCCTCTTCGGCATTGCCAAGGCGAATTCCCGTGCCTGCCAACACAAGCGGTGCCTTTGCTTTTTTGATGCGGTTGAGGATATTTTGTGCCGTTTGGGGCAAAACAGGGGGGACGTGACTCAAATTTTCATGTTGAGGGGTGAAATGGTGCAAGGAATAGGGGTCTATTTGCGCGCCCTGCACATCAAGCGGAATATCCAGCCAAACGGGGCCGCCTCTGCCCGTTGTTGCCAGATACAGCGCCTTTTCAAGCTCGTAGGCGATGTCGGTCGGTTCCCATATCATTGCAGCGTGTTTTGTGATTGGGTGCACCATGTTTACAATATCACATTCCTGATCGCCAAGCTGGCGCAATGGCAGTGTGGGGCAGCTTTTTGCAGTCGTTTCTCGCTTGACCTGCCCCGAAAGGATCAGCATGGGGATCGAGTCCGTAAAGCCGCCAAGCACCCCCGTGATCGCGTTTGTGCCGCCGGGACCGCTTGTGACGCAAACCGCGGCAAGCCTGCCCGACAGACGCGTATAAGCCTCTGCCGCAATGGCACAGGCGCTTTCATGGTGGTTAAAAACGCAATGAAGCTCCGCCTTGTGCCCAAGGGCATCATTGAGGTGCATTGCGCCGCCCCCTGTTACCATAAAGCAATCCTTGATGCCGTTTTCGCACAAAAACGTTGCGATATAATCAGCTACTCTCATAGTTTTATTTTGCTCCTTTGTCGTGATTTCTCAAAGCCGAGCGCGTATTATTCCAAAAAAGGCAGGATCTCCATTGGCGTGCGCGCGATGCCAATCGGTGCGTGGGGCAAGGCATCCTTTGCGGTTTGAAATTCAAATCCGTATGTGACTGCAATAAAATCGATCCCCACAGCTGCGGCACCGCGCGCATCCTCACGAGTGTCGCCTATCATAACGGCGCGTGCAAGATCATGTATACCGCACTCCTTCATACAAAGCCGAATGATATCCTTTTTTTGCAGCCTCCCCTCGCTGTCGCTGCCGTGCATAACAGACATATAGTTGTGAAATTCGTAATGACAGAGCAAGGATTTGGCATAGTCCTCACGCTTGTAGGTGGCAACGGCTGTCTTGATGCCAAGCGCGCGGATACTGTTCAAAAGATCAAAAATGCCGCGATACGGCGTAGCCTTGCACAGATCGTGTGTGCTGTACTGCACGCGAAAACGGTGGGCGGCCGCGTGGAGTGCATCGCCCGCAAGCCCGCACAGATCGGAAAAGGCTTGCTCAATAGGCGGCCCGATATAAGCGGTTAAGGACGTGTCGTGTGGCACGGCATATCCCAGCTCCTTAAGGGTTTTTCTAAGGGCCTCCTCTATTCCTTCGGCGGTATTGAGAAGCGTGCCGTCAAGATCAAAGATCGCAAGATCATAGCGGCAATGCGGCATAGCCACCCTCCTTTCGGTGTTGCAGGTAAAGTGCCTCGATATACGCTTTATCAAAGGTAAGCCTCTTTTCGGCATGGATTTTACCAAGTATTGTATAAACGCTTGATACGGGTAGCTCTTGCTTCATAAGATAGGCAACGTAGCTTGGGTGACAGGCATTGGCGGCGGCAAGGAAATAAAAGATGTTATAGCCCCAGCTTGGCGCACGGTAGAGCTTTGCGATATGCCCGTTGATCACCTCAAGCAGCTCGCCCACGTCGTACTGCTTTCCCTCATAGCGGTTTAGATACTGTGCAACGAGCTCAAGGGGGGCGTTCCCCGCGCTTTTGCCCATGCCGCAAAGCGAGCCGTCGAGCAAGAGTGCTCTTTTGGCAGTGCGGGCGGCATGTACCATGCCGATGCAGTTGGCATACGCCATTTGAAAATTATTGTGTCCGTGAAAACCAAGACGGATGTCTGGCGAAAGCGCATGATGAAACAGATCAAAATAGTGCAGTAGCTGCTCTTGGTGTAAGAGCCCGTACGTATCAACGATAGAAAGGGCATAGGGGTGAAGGTCGTTGGAAAGGCTTGCCAGCTCTTTTATATCAGTATCGCTGTAATCTGTGATAGACACCGGTTGCACAAACACCAGATACCCCAGCCCCTTTAGTGTGGCACAAAACCGAAGTGCCTGTGAACACAGATGCTTTTTAAAAATTACACGAATGCCGTCAAGCAAGCTTTCTGCACGGGGCTTGATCTGTGTAAGAGAGCATGTGCCGTAATCGATCATGCCGACAAGCAAAGCATTTTTTGACGAGAGTGCGCCGTATAGCTGTTCTACGCCGGCGGTGTTGGGCAGGATGCTGCGATCAGGATCAAAGGGGCGACGTTCGTCAAGAAAGCCCACCTCAATGATGTCCACGCCTGCTGTAGCAAGCCCCTCAAATATACCGGCTATATTTTTTTGCCCAAATTGCCAATCGTTCACAAACCCACCGTCACGCAAGGTGCAATCCAGCAATTGTATATCAAACATGTGCAACCCCCATGAGTTTTTTATTAGGAGTAGTGTTGCCATTTTTTGCAGGATCTATCGGAAAAGTGGAAAAATTGTTATTTATCAAGATGCAAATGAAAAAATGTGGAAAAAATTATCACAAAAATGGAAAATCAAGTGCGAAAAAGTGAAAAAAAGAAAGACTCCCTTGCGGGAAGCCTATAACAAACAAAAAAGCGGATGCCTGAAGCATCCGCTTTTTGTGTACAGCAGTTTGGGCGATACATTCGCCCCGGAACGGTGAAAATTATTTAACTTCAACCGTAGCGCCGGCTTCCTCAAGAGCCTTCTTAACGCTCTCAGCCTCTTCCTTGGAAGCGCCTTCCTTGATAGCCTTAGGAGCAGCCTCAACAAGGTCCTTAGCATCCTTAAGACCAAGGCCGGTGATCTCACGAACAGCCTTGATAACAGCGAGCTTGTTAGCACCGAAGGAAGCGAGGATAACGTCAAACTCGGTCTTCTCCTCAGCAGCTGCAGCTGCGGGAGCAGCTACGCCAACAGCGGCAACAGGAGCAGCAGATACGCCGAACTCCTCCTCAACAGCCTTTACGAGCTCATTGAGCTCAAGAAGGGTAAGACCCTTGATCTCTTCAACAATAGCAGTAATTTTTTCGCTAGCCATTTTACATAACCTCCTGAAAATGGAATTTTTTATTTTGCGCGATGTCCGTCACGCGGCGGTCGTTGCCTTCACGCGGCAACACGCGTTTTTTGTGCGTGGATTATTCTGCGGCAGGAGCTTCCTGCTTGTCTGCAATTGCTTGCAGAGCGTATGCCAGACCGTAAAGAGGAGACTGGATACTGCCAAGGAACTTCGCAATAAGCGTTTCCTTGTTGGGGATATCAGCGAGCTCGTTAACGACCTTTTCGTCGATCACTGCGCCGTCAAGGTAGCCTGCAAGGATCTTAAAGCTTTCTACCTTCTGGGCATACTTCTTCAAAACCTTTGCGGGTGCAACTGCGTCGTTTTCGCTGATGGCGATAGCAGTCATACCGGTAAGGTACTGCTTCATCTCGCCGTAACCAACCTCGTCACATGCACGGCCCGTCAGAGAATTTTTAACAACCATGTACTTAACACCTGCTTCACGCAGAGCCTTACGCATGGCGGTATCATCCTCAACGGTGATGCCCTGGTAGTTTACAAGTACACCGGAAACCGAGTTCTTGATTCTTTCTGCCAGTTCGGCAACAGCCTGCTGCTTTTTCTCGAGAATAATTTTGCTGGGCATTCTTTTTCACCTCCCGATTGTGATGGAATATAAAAAATCTTTCTCCCGCGAAGGCACAAAGACACTCCGGCACGAAGAAAGACACACTAAACTATAAAAAGTGAATCGTCCTCGGCAGGAGAGTAACAAATGTTACCTTTACGGGAACCTGCTGTCTTTGGATAACGGTGGCATTATACCATATAAAAAACAGCTTGTCAAGGGGTTTTTTAAAAAAAGTTAAAAGAAAATGGACAGAGAAATGCTTGAAAAAAGAGTCATACTATGATATTATAACAATATATATTTTTTTAATTATAGGAGGCCAAAATGAAACGGTTTATTTGCTTGGCTTTGGCAATGTTGATGTGCTTTTCTGCCACGCTTGCTTTGACTGCATGCGATGATGATCATACACATAGCTACGGCGAATGGGAAACGGGGGTAGAGGCAACCTGTACCTCTAAGGGCGTCAAATCTCGCACCTGCTCTTGCGGGCAAACGGAAAGTGAGGAGATACCTGCAACAGGCGAGCATCACTTTGACGAAAACGATGTTTGTGCTGTTTGTGCACATTCTCACGTGTTTGGTGCTTGGCAAGAAGTAATTACGCCTACTTGTACGAACAAGGGAAAGCAAGCACGGCATTGTGCTTGCGGTGCTTCGCAAGTAGAGGATATCCCCGCGAAGCCGCATACATATGAAAATCGTTTTTGTACGGTATGCTGGGGCTTTGAGGTTGGGCGCGTTGAACTAAAAGTTGACGAAAACGGCGTAAAGTGGGCGCAGGATTATTGGGGCGATTGGCGTGAATACGATAACATAGACCTCTTGGACGGGTATCAAGACGAGCCTGTTTACGTACTGTATCCAACGGGAGGGGATCTTTCGTTGGGCAATGAATTTGTGCAACCCGAGCCGCTTGACGATGCGAGGCTTTTCTCGGTTTATGAGCGTAATCAAACCGTGCAGGCTCGCCTTGGAGTGAAGCTTGTATTTGTATCGGAGCCGGGTGTCGATAACAATGCGCAGAGTTTTGCTTTGCGCGTCAAACGTGCGCGCGATGCACAAACAAACGAGTTTGATTTGATTGCATCCTGTCCCCGTGCCTATGGAGCGATGCTTTCGTTAGGCGTATTACAGGATATTTTTGCAATTGAAGAGAGCTACATTGAGCTTGATAAGCCATGGTGGCCGCGCGATCTTTCCCGTGATCTTTCGATCAACGGTGCACTTTATGCCGTAACCGGAGAGATCTCGATGTCGGCGGTGGATAAAATGGCAAGTGTTTATTTCAACAAGCAGATTCTTGATGATAAATTTGCATCTGATGCAGCGGCATTTTTTGCGCAAAATCCGCACAAGCACACACCACAGACCGGCCGCGAGGGCGGTGATACTGCCAGCAATATGCTGTATGAAAAGGTGCTTGAGGGCAGCTTTACGATTGATGATCTCATTTACCTTGCTTCGGATTCCTATGTGGATACTTTAATTGACGGCGTCGTTTCCGTTGATGATTGGTTTGGACTTTGCTCGAAAACGGATCTTTTGTCTGCACTTTACGGAGCTTCGGATCTTCGCATGATCGAGGCAGCTGCCGGCAGCAGTGTTTTAAAGGTTTCGCAGGATTGGACTTCTGAGAAAGCACAGGGCTTGGTGCAAAAGCTGAGTGCTTTGCTGACAACGAACAGCTATTTTGCGGTCACAACGACAAAAAGCTTTGTGGATGTACCGTTTGAGAGAGGTAAGGCTACCTTTTTTGTTGGCTATATACAGCATGTGGAGGATATGCTCTACAACGATTGCCTGGAAAGATTTGGTGTTCTTCCCATGCCCAAGTATCAAGCTTCTCAACCCCACTATTATACAATGGTAAAAGAGTATTCGCTTTTCTCTGTTTTTGCCGGCTTTGACGCCAGGGGAGATGCAAAGGGCACGCTGACAATGCTATCCGCCGTGCTGGAATGTTGGGCGAGCGAGGCGTATCGCAAAACTACACCAACCATTTTAAAAACGAGGGCGAAGTGGTACGGTGCAGATAAGCTGCAAATGAATGTTTGTGAAATTATTCGTAGCGGAATGCGCTTCGATATGGGGCGCGTGTTTGACAGTTGTCTTTCAAAAGGAGTTTGCCCCACCTTTACAATGGACGGTCTTGTCATACAGGCTGCCGAGAAAAATATACCTTGGGAGGAACAGTATCCGCAGTATCTTGATTACATCGAGGACAATCTTGCAGTTTTTGTGGCAAGCTTGCAACCAACGCTTGTAAAATAGCAGACTTTATTCAAAATGGCTACTTTTCTTGAGCCGAAACGTATATGATAAAAAACCGCTTTTTGTGTTATCAAAGCAACACAGAAAGCGGTTTTTTTGGGGGGGGCTTGGAAATCTCGGCTTTATTGTGACTCACTGTTGTTTTTCAGCACGCGCTCGGCGGCACGCGTAAGACGCTCGCGAAGCCAATTGGGCTTGAGGATCGTAATATCTGCCTCGGCGGCAAAGAGCACACCGAGAAACATTTCCACACTGTGAAATTCGCAAACATAATCACCGCGGCTTTCCTCTCCCACAATAAATTGCTGCAGCTCGAGGCGCGTTAATTTATCGGGGATGCGCACAACGGCGGAATAGGGGATCTGCATTTGCAGGATCTCGCGCTTGGCGGCGCACGTATCGGTGCCCGTAACCGCTTCTACGTAATCGATCTCGCCCTCTACTGCGGTATAGGTGGGCAGAGAATATTCTGTGATGTAATAAAAGCCGCGTCGCTCGGCGTTGTAGGCAAGCGGTGCGCCAAGCGTATTCTTGAGATATTCTACGTCGCGCTGCGCCTGACGGTGGGAAATGCCAAAGCGCTCGGCAAGGCGGCTGGCATTGGGGTAGCGCATATCCGAAATGCGCTTGTGAAGCCATTGAATGCGGTTGTTGGCACTCATATTCCACAGTCCTTTCTTTTAGCTTTGCGGTTGATAGAGGCATCGGCCAGGCTGCGCGCACCGATATATACGGCAAGGGCGAGGAGCAAAAGATCCTGTGCGAAATAAACGGGGTTTGTGAAAGCCCCTGCAAGATATGCAACCGTATCGGAAAGCCCTACGACGGTGGTTAGGAAAAACGCAATAGCGCCGCAGGCACTCAGCGCGAGAGGGCGCGAAATATCGGCCTTGGCGCGCAATTCGTAGAGAAAATAGAGCATGGTGGCAAGGAGTGTTATGTGCAGGTCTGTTTTGTGAGGGGCGTTCATCGGCGTGCTGATGTCGAAATAGGTAAAGGCAATGAGGCATGCAAATGCCAGGATCGTCACACTCCCAAGCACGGCGTGTGTGCCTGCCCCTGCTTTAAGGAGAGGCGTTTGCAGTATAAAATAGACTACACCCAAAAGGAGCGCGAGAAGCCCCACAAGCCAAAGTGCGGTAGGCAGCATGGTGCTCTGCAGGGTGCAGCTGCAAATGAAATTGAGAAAAAGGAGCAGGGCGCAAAGTCCTGCACCGCAGGTGCTAAAGGGCGTATTTGCGGACCGTTTTTCTGAAATGCATCCCCGTAATGCCAAAATGGGGAAGAGCACCAATGCCAAGAGAGCGCATCCCCAAAAAACACGAAAGAGCACGGGGAGTGCGCCCTTTGTAAAATAACCGCTTGCACGGTCAAAGGCGAGCGTGAGGGAGAGCGCGCGCAATACGGCGGTGATCAGTGCGAGGAGTGCCGCGCCGATATAATAGGTGCGCTGGGTTTTGATTGTGTTCTGCATAGGTGTAGCTCCTTTGGCTAATATAGAACATTTTTCTGCATGCGTGTATATTCTTATTCAGTATAGCAATAAAATGTGAACAAATTGTATCCAAAGCCGGAAAGAAAAAATATTTTGCGAAAACCTCCCTTTTAATATAATGCGCGCTTGGTGCGTGTTTGAAAAAGAGTGGTCGAGGGTGGAAATGGAATGGCAGGCGCAGACGGCGTGTAAAAGAGTGTGCTGAGCCCTCCGTGGGGAAAGTTGGTGGAAAATAATGAGTCTTTATTTGTTGCTTTTTTTAAAAATCACATCAAAAATCAGAAGTTTTTTTGCGAAAAACAGCCCATTTGCAGCAAGTGTCACACAACATATGGCTTTTCGAGAGGAAATGTCCTCTAAATAGCAGGTTTTTTGTAATGTTTGTACAAAATGCTTTGTTTTTGAGGGCAAAGTTCTACATTTATCACAAAAGAAAACTGTTGCAATTTCTGTGCAAATATGGTAGAATATACGGGTCTGATATGCGATGAAGCGAGAGGTTGCCGCGAAAGCGGGTGAATTTTCGCAGAGTATGTCCGTGTCAATCGGGCGAAGGAGTACGCAATGCCAAGGCTTGCGCGGTCTTTTACCCTGACTGTTAACCCCCGGAAACTACCCATGCGATGCTGGTGTGGGCAAATCCGGTTTTTGTCAGGGAGCGAAAGAAACGCGTGGCGCGGTGTCAGAGCGTTCTCGCCCCAATGCGAACTGCGGGCCGTGCTGCAAGTCTTCATTTAATATAAGACGCGCGTATTGGCCACGCAAAATTCAAAAAGGAGGCAAAAGTAATGGCAGTTAAGGAAAAGATCAGAGTCAGACTGACGAGCTACGACCACACCCTCATCGATACCGCTGCGGAGAAGATCGTAGACGTTGCCAAGAGAAACGGCGCAGCCGTTTCGGGTCCTGTACCGCTCCCCACGAAGAAGGAGATCATCACCATTCTTCGCGCTGTGCACAAGTACAAGGATAGCCGTGAGCAGTTTGAAATGCGCACGCACAAAAGACTCATCGATATCATCAAGCCCACGCAGAAGGTTGTTGATGCACTGATGAATATCGAGCTCCCCGCCGGCGTTGAGATCGAGATCAAGCTCTGATTTCGGGACGGCAAAACAAAGATAACAGTCGATGCCGCAAGGCAGCTCGGCAACTTTGTAAATCATGTTGGCGCTTTGCGCGTCAACCAATAATTTACAGGAGGAATCCAAAATGAAAAAGGGTATCATCGGTAAGAAGATCGGCATGACGCAGATTTTCGACGAGGTCGGAAACGTCATTCCCGTTACTGTTATCGAGGCGGGCCCCTGTGTAGTAGCACAGAAGAAGACCGCCGAAAACGACGGCTACGACGCCGTACAGCTTGGCTTTGTTGACGCCAAGGAGAAGCAGATGACCAAACCGCAGAAGGGTCACTTTGAAAAGAGTGGCGTTGCTGCAAAGAAGCACCTCAAGGAGTTCCGCCTTGACGATTGCTCCGCGCTGAACGTGGGCGACGTTGTTGGCGTTGACACCTTTGCGGTTGGCGACAAGGTTGACGTGACCGGTATCACCAAGGGCCGCGGCTACACCGGCGCTATTAAGAGATGGAACTTCCACACCCTGTGCTCGACGCACGGTGTAGGTCCTATCCACCGCGAGGTTGGTTCCATGGGTGCAAACTCCACCCCCTCTCGTGTCTTCAAGAACAAGAAGATGGCCGGTCAGTACGGTAACGAGCAGGTCACTGTTCTCAATTTGAAAGTTGTAAAAATCGATGCGGAAAAGAACCTCATCGCCATCAAGGGTGCCATTCCCGGTGCCAAGAACGGCATCGTGTTCATCCGTGACTCGGTAAAAGCGTAATCGAAAGGAGGAATTACCATGCCAAACGTAAAAGTTTTTGATATGGCCGGCAAGGAAGTCGGTGACATTGCTCTGTCCGATGTGATCTTCGGCGCAGAGGTAAACGGTGCAGTCCTCCACGCGGCAGTTCGTGCATACCTGCTCAACCAAAGACAGGGCACGCAATCGACGCTCACTCGTACCGAGGTTTCCGGTGGCGGCAAAAAGCCCTGGAGACAAAAGGGAACCGGTCGCGCCCGTCAGGGTTCTACCCGTTCGCCCCAGTGGACCCACGGTGGTGTTGCACTTGGCCCGAAGCCTCGTGACTACCGCACGGATCTCAATAAGAAGACCAAGAGAGTTGCTCTTTACAGCGCACTCTCCGCAAAGGTTGCTGCAGGCGATCTCGTGGTTGTGGATGCCATTCAGACTGAGGGCTACTCCACCAAGACCATGGTGAATATGCTGAAGGCCCTCGGTGCCGAGAAGAAGGCACTCGTTGTACTGCCCACCGTTGACGCTGCTGTTATTAAGAGCTGCGCAAACATTCCCGGTGTGGTTACCACGCAGTTTAACACTGTAAACGTATATGACGTGCTCAATGCCGATAAGTTCATTATCGCCAAGGATGCCGTTGCAAAGCTTGAGGAGGTGTACGCATAATGAGAATGGTAGAAGATATCATCATTAAGCCGATCATCACGGAAGCAAGCATGGACATGCTTGATGCCAAGAAATATGTTTTCAAGGTGCAGAGCCGTGCCACCAAGGCAGATATTGCTCACGCAGTTGAAGAGATGTTCAAGGTAAAGGTTGCAGATGTTAACACCATCAATATGAAGAAGAAGCCCAAGAGAATGGGTGTGCATGCCGGCTACACTTCCGAGTGGAAGAAGGCAATTGTAACCCTTGCGGCTGATTCCAAGACCATCGAGTTCTTCGATGGTATGAAGTAAGAGTAGGAGGTTTAGAAAATGCCTACAATTAAGTATAAGCCGACTACCCCGGCAAGACGTCACATGACGGTTCCCACCTTCGAGGAGATCACCAAATCTACCCCCGAGAAGAGCCTCGTCGTCATCAAGAAGAAGAATGCCGGCCGTAACAGCTACGGTCGCATCACCGTTCGTCATCGCGGCGGCGGTAATAAGGTGAAGTACAGAATTATCGACTTCAAGCGTCAGAGCGAGTCTCCCGCAACTGTTGTTGGTATCGAGTACGACCCTAACCGCAGCGCATATATCGCACTGCTTCAGAACGAAGAGGGTGCAAAGAGCTACGTGATCGCTCCCGTGGGCGTTACCGCAGGCGATGTGCTCTACTCCGGCGCTGCTGCCGACATTAAGCCCGGCAACACGCTTCCCATTGCCAACATTCCCGTTGGTACCATGATCCACAACATCGAGCTTTACCCCGGCAAGGGCGCACAGCTTGTTCGCTCCGCAGGCGTTTTCGCACAGCTGATCGCAAAGGAAAACGGCGTAGCACAGGTTCGTCTTCCTTCCGGCGAGGTTCGCATCATCCGTTTGGATTGCAAAGCAACCATTGGTCAGGTCGGCAACGTTGAGCACGACACCGTTAAGGTTGGTAAAGCAGGTAAGACCCGTCACAAGGGCATTCGTCCCACCGTGCGCGGCTCGGTTATGAACCCCTGCGATCACCCCCACGGCGGTGGTGAGGGCAAGTCCCCCATCGGTCGTCCCACGCCTGTTACCCCTTGGGGTAAACCCGCCCTTGGTTACAAGACTCGTAACAAGAATGCGAGAACTGACAAGTTCATCGTAAAACGCAGAAACGCTAAGTAAGGAGGCTAATCGATTATGAGCAGAAGTTTGAAAAAAGCGCCCTACGTCGAGGAGAAACTCTACACGCGTATTTGCGCT
Source organism: Clostridia bacterium (assembly GCA_017505785.1). Lineage (GTDB taxonomy): Bacteria > Bacillota > Clostridia > Oscillospirales > CAG-272 > Firm-07. The sequence goes on along the minus strand of JAFVOQ010000033.1, from coordinate 3,340 downwards.
ATGAACGAGAAGAATGAAAAGAAGGTTTTGAAGACCTGGTCCCGCGCATCCACCATTTTCCCGGATTTCGTGGGTCACACCATTGCCGTTCACGACGGCAGAAAGCATGTTCCGGTATACGTTACCGAGGATATGGTAGGTCACAAGCTGGGTGAGTTTGCACCCACTCGTACGTTCAAAGGCCACGCAGGCTCCAAGACGTCTAACAACGGCAAATAAGGGAGGATAAGTAAATGGAAGCAAGAGCATATCTTAAACATGCACGCATTTCTCCCCGTAAGGTTCAGATCGTTCTTGACCTGATCCGCGGCAAGGACGCAGGCGTAGCAATGGGTATTCTCAAGACCACCCCCAAGGCGGCTTCTGAGTACCTCATCAAGCTGCTTGGCAGCGCAATTGCCAACGCAGAGAACAATTTCCACATGGATCCTTCGAAGCTGTACGTCAGCGAGTGCTTCGTTTGCCAGGGCCCCACGATGAAACGCATCATGCCCCGTGCAAAGGGAAGCGCCGATCGCATCCTGAAGAGAACCAGCCATGTTACCATGGTTGTGAAAGAAAGATAAGGAGGAAACGAAAAATGGGTCAGAAAGTAAATCCTCACGGCCTTCGTGTAGGCGTGATTAAGAACTGGGACTCGAGATGGTTCGTAAACGATCAGAAGTTTGGCGACACCCTCGTTTCCGACTATCAGATTCGTAAGTATCTGAAGACCGAACTGCAAAAGGCGGGCGTGCCGAAGATCGAGATCGAGCGCGACAGCCACAGAGTTCGCGTATTCATTCATTGCGCAAAGCCCGGTATGGTAATCGGTAAGGGCGGTGCTGAGATCGACAAGTACAAGGCACAGCTCGAAAAGATGGTTGGCATGCCCGTAGCACTCAACGTTGTTGAAGTAAAATCTCCCGACCTTAACGCTCAGTTGGTTGCAGAGAACATTGCTTCTCAGCTTGAGAACCGTGTGGCATTCCGCCGCGCAATGAAAATGGCGATCCGCAACACCATGCGTCTTGGTGCTAAGGGTATCAAGATCAGCTGCGCAGGCCGTCTTGGCGGCGCCGAGATCGCAAAGACCGAGCATTATCATGAGGGTACGATCCCGCTGCAAACCCTTCGCGCCGACATCGAGTACGGCTTCTATGAAGCAAACACGACCTACGGTAAGATCGGCATCAAGGTATGGATCTACCGCGGTGAGGTCCTGAGTGAGGTAAACCGTCCCGCAGCAGAGCACCGTGAGCGCCGTGAACGCCGTGGCGACCGCAACGATCGCCGTGGTGGCGACCGCCGTCAGGGCGGCAATCGCGGTGGCGAGCGCAGAGCACCCAGACAAGGAGGCACGAAGTAATTATGTTGATGCCTAAGAGAGTCAAATTCCGTCGTGTACAGCGCGGCCGCCTGAAGGGCAAAGCAATGCGCGGTAATACGCTTTCCAACGGTTCCTTTGGCCTTGTTGCCACCGAGCCCGCTTGGATCACCAGCAACCAGATCGAGGCTGCCCGTATCGCAATGACGCGTTACATCAAGCGTGGCGGTCAGGTTTGGATCAAGATTTTCCCCGATAAGCCCATCACCGAGAAGCCCGCTGAAACCCGCATGGGTTCCGGTAAGGGTTCTCCCGAGTACTGGGTAGCAGTCGTTAAGCCCGGCAGAATCATGTTCGAGATGGACGGCGTTTCCGAGGAAATCGCAAGAGAAGCAATGCGTCTTGCAGGCCATAAGCTGCCTATCAAGACCAAGTTCATCAAGAAAGAGGAGGGTTAAGCAATGAAGGCTGCAGAACTTGTAAAGCTCAGTGTTGAAGAGCTTAACGCTAAGCTGAAGGAGCTCAAGGGTGAGCTTTTCAACCTCCGCTTCCAGCATGCGATCAATCAGCTTGAGAATCCCCACAAGATTGCGGATGTTAAGAAGGATATCGCTCGCGTGATGACGGTTCTTAACCAGAAGAACGCATAAGGAGGAGATAAGTCATGACTGAAAGAACGCTTAGAAAAACAAGAGTTGGTATGGTTGTCAGCACAAAGATGGATAAGACCGTTGTGGTTGCCATCGAGGACAACGTAAAGCACGCTGTTTACAGCAAGATCATTAAGCGTACGCTGAAGGTACACGCACACGACGAAAACAACGAGTGCGGCGTCGGCGACCGTGTTGAGGTTATGGAGACCCGCCCCTTGTCTAAGACCAAGAGATGGCGCGTAACCGAAATCATTGAAAAGGCGAAATAATTTCGCACACAACAAGAATTCTAACAGTAGGTACGTCGTAGCGTACTGAAGCAAGTAGGAGGAAAGAAAAGTGATTCAGCAACAGACATTGATGAAGGTTGCCGATAACACCGGCGCGAAAGAGCTGATGTGCATTCGCGTTCTCGGCGGCTCCGGTCGTCGTTACGCAAACATCGGCGACGTGGTAGTTGCAGCCGTTAAGAAAGCAGCTCCCGGCGGCGTGGTGAAGAAGGGCGAGGTTGTCAAAGCAGTGGTTGTAAGAAGCGTGCACGGTCTGAAGCGTGCAGATGGCTCTTACATCAAATTTGATGAGAACGCCGCGGTAATTATCAGAGAAGACAAAACGCCCAAGGGCACTCGTATTTTTGGCCCTGTGGCGCGTGAGCTCCGCGATAAGGATTATCTCAAGATCCTGTCGCTCGCACCCGAAGTACTGTAATGGAGGTAACTGGTAAAATGGCAAAGCTTCATATTAAAACCGGTGATACCGTTATCGTTCTCTCCGGTGACTCTAAGGGCGTGAAGGGCGAGGTTATCGCCGTATCCCCCGAAGAAGGTAAGGTAATCGTAAAGGGTGCTAACATGATCCACAAGCATGTTAAGCCCCGTCGTCAGGGTGAGACCGGCGGCGTGATCGACGCTGAGGGCGCAATCTACGCCAGCAAGGTAGCACTCTACTGCCCGAAATGCGACAAGGGCGTTCGCTCCAAGGTAGAAATGGAAGGCGACAAAAAAGTTCGCGTATGCGCCAAGTGCGGCGCAAAGCTGTGAGAGGAGGTAGCGTAAAATGCCGAGATTGAAAGATATGTATAAAGAGCAGGTTGCGCCCGCCCTCATGAAGCAGTTCGAGTATTCGAGCGTGATGCAGATCCCGAAGTTCGATAAGATCGTGATCAACATCGGCGCAGGCGATGCCAAGGAGAACTCCAAGGTCATCGACAACATCATTAAGGATCTGACCATTATTGCAGGTCAGAAGGCAGTACCTACCGTTGCAAAGAAGTCCGTTGCAAACTTCAAGCTCCGTCAGGGCATGATGATCGGTGCAAAGGTTACGCTTCGCGGCAACCGTATGTATGAATTTATGGATCGTTTGTTTAATTTCGCTCTGC
>JAFVOQ010000032.1 GCA_017505785.1 Clostridia bacterium | reverse complement strand
GTAGAGTAGCATCGCGGTATGCACCATATCCAACAAATCCGATGATTTTATCCCCATCTTTTGCGACCAATATATTTTCACGCCATTTATGTGCTACCTTTATACATTTCTCAAGTGTGATGCCGCTCATGTATTCCGTATCAACTAAACCCGTGTATGTTTCATGCCAAGATTTATAATGCACATAAGCTTTGCCGTTAACTTCTTCTTCGCTTTCCATTTCTTTAATCAAATATTTGCACATGGATAGAACCTCATCAAATTCTTATTTATCGTTCTGTTTTATCGCCAGTTTCGCCTTTGTATTACAAAGGCACAGGGCAAAGCCCATGCCCCTAAGGTTGAGCGCATCCTAAGGCTCCCTCCGGGAGGGAGCTGGCGCCGTAGGCGACTGAGGGAGAGTGCGCTACAATGAAGTTAGCGCAACCCTAAAGTCACGCAGGCTCCTTCCACCGCTAACGCGGTCCCCCTCCCTCTCGGAGGGAGGCTTTTCGTTGGTTCCATTATAACACAAATAGGCAGAGAAAACAAGTTCTCTGCCGAAATTTTTGTGTCTGTCATTTCTCCGCTAAGAATGCAGAGAGAATGGGCTACCCCTCTTATTTGGCTGGGATGGCAGGATGTCGCCCCGCTTTCTGCGGCGTTGCCGCAGACGCTAAAAGAATGCCTTGATGCCAAAATGGCATCATTTTGCAGGCAAAAACGTCATTCTTTCCCACCGCATCATAGTCTGTGCGATTTTTAGAGCTTGTGCGGCGGTGGAGCTTCAACCCTGTACCATCCGAGCCAACAATCAAAAAAGCCACCCGTTTGGGTGGCTTGATTGTTGTGTCGTGTGTCCGATTTAGATGCAAAACCGTGTGTGGCTGATTTAGATGCACGAGGGTTTTGCAAAGGGTAAACTACCCCCTTGGCGATGATGGGAGTTGCACTTGACCGCTATCTTCCGAGGCGCAACGCCATGCTTGCAAACGAAATCTATGTAGAAAACTATGAGGCATATTTACGAATCGAAATTAAATTGTTTGATAAACTCTTGTTTTAATTTGATTGTTTCAGACGATTCGGGGGGAGGATTTATTTCCGTTAATTGGTTATTGGCGTACTGAAAGCAAATATGATCTATTTTATCAAGTTTCGGTGTTACCGATAGCCGATGAATTATAATAGGTTTATCGGCGTCTTTTACCATAAGAATAAAGTCTCTAAAATGCAGACAGTTTTTTTGCAATTTGAGAAAGCAAAGTATATCGATAATATCGAGGCTTGATACCGAAAGATTATATAGTGAGAGAAATATCATCCATATTTTTAAAGAGGGAATAAAAACGGCTAACAATGCAGGAACAAATGACAATAGAATGAGTGGGAACATAGACAGCAAAAGAACTTGGTTTTTATTCCAAACCCCGAAAACAGGTTTTACATACGCAGTCGGAACAGAAAAAACTCCTTTATAAGGGAAAAAGAATATTCTTTCAACCTTTCTTCCCGCTATCCAACAAAATAGGGCATGACACAACTCATGTATGGGAAGGCAAAGAATCACTATGGCAATCAAAACAGTAGAATTTGAGCCAAGATTTTTGTAAAATACAAATATAAAAATCAACAATGGGAGCATAAACAACCATGTAGAATATTTCTTTAGATTTTGTATTTTATCATCCATTCTAATCAATTCCGCATTTTCAAAAGTATATGATATACGCGGATGAAAATGAGATTCGTTTTTAAAAAAGGAAATTTTCATTTGATTCACCGCCTTTCTTTTTTATTTTACCACAGCTTTGTGAATATTTCAACCGTTTCGCGTAAACAGGCTCCCGCCCGGAGGAACGCTCACACAATTATCCATTATTCATCAGCGCAGCGGCTTCATTATTCATTCTTCATTAAAACTCCGCGTGGAGGGAATGAATAATGAATGATGAATAATAAAAAATGAATAATACAAACAAAACTCCGCATTCTTGCGAACGCGGAGTTTTGTTTGTGACGTGTGGCCGATTTAGATGTAAAACCGTGTGTGGCCAATTTAGATGCAGGTCGATTTTGCAGAGGGTAGACTAATCCCTTGGCGATGATGGGAGTTGCACTTGACCGCTATCTTCCGGGGTGCAACGCCATGCTTGCAACGAAGATTATGTAAATAATCGAACAATTAATGAATCATACCCAGTTCTTTCATTGCTTTGATGAAGATATCTGCTTCTCCGTGAGGATTTGCTTTTTGGGTTGCTTCAATGTCATACCACGCATATTCCAATCCATGAATGATAATTGGAATATCTTTGCCAAAATGCTGTTCTACATATCCCTCAGATTGTAATTTGCTTGCAACCTCGGAAATAATTTGCAACAACTCATAATGACCAACAGGTCCTTTGCCTATGTAATTGAAATTACTGTCATAGCAATCGTCATTTTCTTTTCCTATATCGGTAATGCCATTTTCTTTATACCAATCAAAGAGTAACGCGGTCATTTCGGGTTCTTCATCAGGATCAATAATCGGTGTTTCGTCTTGTCTCCAAAATGCATAATTCCAGCGTTCTTCATCATACAAATCTGCACCTTCGCAATCATCCTCTGTGTTATAACTAATTGCAAATGTGGATATGTTGCTATAATTTTTATACTGATACGCTTCGTTTGAATAAACAAAAAACGAGATGGCATAAATGCCGTTTTCTGACCATGTATCCATAATTGATTTGACTCTGGAATAGATTTTTTCTGAAATATTGGACATATGATTTACTCCTTTTTCATTTATTATACCACAACTTTGTAAACATTTCAAGCGTGGTGTTTCAAATCTATTCAAAATACCTTTGCATCTAAGTGTCTGTAAATAAATTTTGAATGGGAAGGATTTTTGAAAGTTTTCGGAAGGTGTGTGGCGGTTCGAATCTGTCCACGGTTTTGATTCTGTGGGGAATCTATATCAAAAAATGCATTTCGCTGGTTCGAATCTGTCTACAGACCGAAAATGCCCGAAATGCATCTACAAAATTTCGAAAAACTTCAGAGTCGAAAAAAGCGGAGAACTCTCTCGAAATCTCCGCTTTTCTCGTTTTACTTATTTTCTTTAGCTGTGTTTATAGAGGCAATCAAAACTCTTTTAATTTCTAAGCAATCGTTTAACAACGATGTTCCCATATCTTCGGTTATGTACTCGGACATCGTAAGTAGCTTGAGCCAATATTCGGTTTCGGCAGTTTCTTTCAGCGCGATGTGCATTTTAGAAATGAAATCAGCCTTGCTCTGACCATAATTTGCTTCGTTTATATTTGCGCCAATCGACGTGCCACTACGAACAATCTGCTTTGAGATAATTGTTTCTTTTTTCGTTTTGATGAGATATTGATGAAGCTTTATAATACGTGAGGCAAAAGAGATCGATTTATCAATTAAAATATTCTCTTTCATAACGCACCTCCGATATAAAAATATTATAGTATATATTTGTAACGATTTCAACAACATTATTCATTATTCATCAGCGAAGCGACTTCATTATTCATTCTTCATTAAAAAATCCGCGTGGAGGGAATGAATAATGAATGATGAATAATGAATAGTGAATAATACAAACAAAAATCCGCATTCTTGCGAACGCGGATTTTTGTTGGCTGGGATGGCAGGATTCGAACCTACGAATACCAGAGTCAAAGTCTGGTGCCTTACCGCTTGGCGACATCCCAATATTTTGAATACGCCATATATTATAACATTTACGGATAAGGCTGTCAAGAGCAAATTTACAGAATTTGGAGTAAATTTTTTGGGGGTTACGCGGCAAAAAGGGTGCAGATCCAATAAATAATGCCGTAAAGTGTGCCTGCGGCTGTGCCGTAAAGCAGCACGGGGCCTGCCACGGTGAAAATCTTAGCCCCCACGCCGAGCACAAACCCCTCAGAGCGAGCGTCAATGGCGGGTGAAGCAACGGCGTTAGCAAAGCCTGTGATCGGCACCAGCGTGCCGCCGCCAGCGCGTTTTGCAATACGGTCGAAAAGTCCAAGACCCGTGAGCACAACGGCGATCAGCACCAAAATGATTGCGGTGGTGGTGCCTGCGTTTTCCTCGCTCATACCCAAAAGACGTGTAAAAATTTGATTCAGCCCCTCTGCAAACAAGCAGATGCCGCCGCCCACCAAAAACGCCCACAGGCAGTTCTTTAAGATCGGCGAGCGCGGTGCGCGTGCCTCCACATATCTTGCATAGCTTTTTTTATCCATGTTCATAGCATCATCTCCCGTTTTTCTTTTAGTTTTCCCAAGCATCTGCCATTTTATCCTTCGCCCGGCATGAATTTCTGAAAAACACTTTACATTTTTACACAAATACGCTATACTATATAGAGAGAACAGTCCGAAAGGCAGGTATTAATATGTCCGCATTCAACCGTTTTTGTGCCAAGGCACGTGAAGTTGCCCAAAAGGTTACGGATAAGGCAGAAGGCTTGGTGGAGGGTGCTTCGAGATCCATGAAGATCAAATCCCTTGAAATCAGAATTGACGAGCAATACGAAATCCTTGGGCGTCTTATATATCGCGATCTTCACGTTGACGAGGATCTGGAAGACGAAAAGCTTGAGATCATTGCCGCTATTGATGCGCTGTTTGATGAGCTTTCCGTGCTGAAGGGCGAGAAGGAGCCCTCTGAGGAAGTAACCGAGGAAAGTGCGACCGCTGAGGAATGTGACTGCGCGGAACCCGAACTTGGCGCGGAGTGATCAGGGAGTTGCAAAAAGCCGCGCCGTTGGCGCGGCTTTTTGCTTTTACTTTGTAACGGCGGCGGTAAATTTCTGCTTGGTCGCGTTGACCTTGGTATCCTCTGCCTTTGTCACGGAATACCAGCCGCGCGACTGCATTTCGTTAAAGATCGTCTGCTGCATAGAGTGGGTATCAGTTAAAAGGCTTGAGAAGCAACGCACCATTTCGGGTGTGGCACTTTCAAGGAGAAAGGAGTTATAATTTCCTGCAAGGAATTTTTCTGCCGATAAGAGGTCGGTGATCTGTTCCTTCTCGGGGAAGGTGTTATTTTGCATACCGTTCATACTTTTTCTCCTTTATTTTAAATTGCCGTAAAGCTCGTCAAGGTGTCTTTGGTGATGCTGTGCCAGTTGCATATAGCACTCGGACAGGGTCTTGTCGGTGGTGTGCTCTGCCATATACGCGCATTTTTTGTGAAGGGTTTCTTCCATTGTCATCAGATCCCCGATGGCGGACAATTCTTTTTCGGTAATTTGAGCCATGTTTTGATCTCCTTTGTGGTATAGCCGAAGGGAGCCGAACTCACACGGTTTTGAACGGCAAATATGTGCACCTGCTACAGATAAAATACTCGCCGCAGGGCGTATGAGTTCTGCTCTCTTCGGCTATACATATTGTTGCCGCAAGGGGGAATTTTATACATTCGGTGCAAGGAGAATTTGTATGAATAAAAAGAAAAAACGCCTATCCCGTTGGCAGCCTATTTGGGCGCAGATCAAGCAGGATAAAAAGGCTTATGCGGTATACGTGCTGCTGTCGGTCGCCATTTTGTCGGTGATCGTGAGAAGCGCGTTTCTTGGCAGATGGGAAAATGTGTTTACGGGTGTGCTTGCCTCAGTGCTTTTGCTAATCCCACCCGTCATAGAGCGCAGCTTTCACGTTGAGCTGCCCACCACGCTTGAGATCCTTACCTATGTGTTTGTGTTTTGTGCGGAGATCCTCGGTGAGATTGGCAATTTTTACGTGCAGTTTCCCTTTTGGGATACCATGCTGCACACCTTTAACGGCTTTATGTTTGCCGCGTTTGGGTTTTGTTTGGTGGATATCTTCAACAAAACCAAGCGTTTTCGATTTGAGCTCTCCCCAATTTTTCTTACCCTGGTCGCCTTTTGCTTTTCCATGACGATTGGCGTTTTGTGGGAGTTTTTTGAGTTTGGTACTGATATGCTGCTGCATACCGACATGCAAAAGGATACCTTTCAAACAGTGATCAACAGTGTATCGCTCCCCAACGGCCTTGGTGAGAAGGTCACGCATATAAAGGATATCGCCACGACCACGATCGTGACAAAGGGTGGCGAGGTGATCACGATACAGGGATATCTGGATGTCGGTCTTGTGGATACGGTGAAGGATCTGTTTGTGAATTTGATCGGTGCGATCGTGTTTAGCGTGATAGGATTCTTTTACGTGAAACACCGCGGTAAGGGCCATATTGCCAAGCAGTTTATTCCCGTGTTTAAGGGCGAGGGTGACATCACAGAGAACAGCGAGAATGAAAATATACAAAAGGAAGACAAGTAAAATATGATCAAGGATTTTATCATTGGAGAGAGCGCATTGCCGATTGACGGCGAGGTGCTACCCGAGGCAGCCTTGCAACAGGATAATCTATATCTGCTTGATGAACGGGGGAGTATCATTTCTTGCCGTGAGGCACGTCCGCTTTTAACAATGGGTGGCAACTTTTTCAGCCAGTTGGGGGTGGCGGCTGCCGAATTGAAAGAGTTAGCGCGCACGTTAGATGAGGGCAAAGACACCATGTATTTGATGCAGTGCGGCCCTGTGCCTGTTTTGGTGATACGCTATTTGTGGCGCGGAAACAGAACGTTGCTTGCTGTTATTCCGGGTAAGGAGCTGGCACGTCAGCTTCGCACACCCGGCGCGTATGCGGAGATCCTTTTTCCGCAAGATCTTGCCTTTTCACCCCTCTCAGCATCAAAAATAGCGCCTCTTGATGAAACGGTATATCGCGAGGCACAGGAGTGGATTGGCCCCTATCGGTATATGCGTGCGGCGAGTGAGGAGCACGTGAGTGGGGCGGGCAATTTGATGCAGTTTTTGATATCCCGTACCGTAGGCATTGCAAAACGGTGCGGAGTGCGGGCACTTTACTATTACAGCGGCATTGGATATGTCACGGTTCAAAACGTGAATTATCCGCTGCTGATCGCCAATCTTGTTGCGGTGATGATGAGTGTAAAACGCGCAGGGCGGGAGCAAACGGTTTACCTTTCGATCGAGCGCGAGGGGGACCGTGATCCCGTTATCTACGCCCGCTTTTATCTTGACGGCGAGCTGCAACTGCCAGAGCTTGACCGGGCACAGCGTGCAGTATCCTCTCGTGGAGCAACGTTTTCCTTGTTTGGGGATGCCGCGCAAAACGGACTTCGGCACGTGCGCTTTTCTATTTGCGCACCCATGCTGGAAGCCATGGAGCTGCGTGCATTATCACAGCACTAAAGCATCCGCTTACATAAATTTAATTTTGAAAAAAACAAATTTTCAAAAAGGTATTGACAAACAGGTTAAAAAGTGTTATGATAAATGGGCTTTAGCACGGTAAAGTGATAAAGCGATTATAACAGAAATTGGAGAAACTCATTATGAAAAAGATTTTGGCACTTGTGCTGGCAGTATTGATGCTGGCAACTGTTTGCGTTTCCTTTGCCTCCTGTGGCAAAAACAGCGACTGGAAGAAGATTGAAAAGAACGGCAAGTTCGTTTGCGGCATTACCATTTATGCGCCGATGAACTATTATGATGCGAACGGCGACCTTGAGCAGGACGAAACCGGTACACTTATAGGCTTTGATACCGAGCTTGCAAAGCTGGTGGCAGAAAAGCTGGGCGTTGAGGTTGAGTTCCAGATCATTGAATGGGGCAACAAATACGCTGAGCTCCAGTCTGGCGCAATCGATTGCATTTGGAACGGCTTCACCTCCAACTCCAAGGATTCTGACGGTATTGAGCGTTCGGAAAAGGTTGATTTTACACACGCATATCTTGACAACAAGCAATGTGTAATTGTTAAGACAGACCGTCTTGGTGAATTTACCTCCGCAGCATCCCTTTCGGGCAAAAAAGCAGGTGCTGAAAGCGGTAGCGCAGGTGAAACATATGCAAAGGATGCGGGTGCAACCATTGAGGCGGCAAAATCCTCTCAGCTTGCTGTGTTTACCGATCTCAATGCCAACACGGTTGATTTTATTGTGGTTGACAAGCTTCTCGCAGATGCCGTTGTCGGCAAGGGCGATTATGCAGGTCTTTCCGTTGTAACTGCTATTGATATTGACCCCGAGGTATATTCGATCGGTTGCCGCAAGGGCAGTGATTTTGATGAAAAGATAAACGAGGCTTTGGTAGAGCTTTTGAATGAGGGCAAGATCGAGGCACTTGCGACCAAGTACGAAGTGCGCATTACCGATTCCTTCATGGCAAAGAAGACTGCGAAATAAGAGGACGTAATGGCATTATTCTTTGAAGTAACATTAAGTCTTCTCAAGGGATTTGGAACAACCTGTTCTATTTTTGGGCTAACACTTGTGTTAGCCCTTCCTTTGGGTTTGCTGATCTCTTTTGGTACTATGTCAAAATTTCGCCCCGTTAAGGCGGTATTTAAGACATTTGTATGGATCATCCGCGGTGTTCCATTGATGCTGCAGCTTTTTGTGGTCTTCTATGTGCCGGGCTTTTTGTTCGGCATGCCGATTGCCAGCAGGTTTGTGTCGACGATCATTGCATTTGTGATCAATTATGCCTGCTATTTTTCCGAGATCTATCGCGCCGGCATTGAGGCCATTCCCACAGGGCAGACCGAGGCGGGTGAGGTGCTGGGTATGACCAAGTGGCAGATCTTCAGAAAAGTAATTTTCATGCAGGTCGTAAAGCGCATTATCCCCCCTATGGGGAATGAGATCATTACGCTGGTAAAGGATACAGCCCTTGCCCGCGTGATCGCCGTAACCGAGATCATTTGGCGCGCGGAGCAATTTACAAGCAGGGCTCTGATTTGGCCGTTGTTCTATACCGCCGTATTTTATCTTGCATTTGTTGGGGCGCTGACGCTTCTTTTTGGCTGGGCCGAGAAAAAGCTTGCGTATTATAAGGTGTGATATGAGCTTTCTTACAGTAAAAAACATAAATAAAAGCTTTGGAAGCACCGAGGTGCTGCGCGGCATCGACCTTGCGATCAACAAGGGTGAGGTTGTTGCCATTATCGGCTCGTCGGGTAGCGGAAAAACAACGCTTTTGCGTTGCCTTAACTTCCTTGAGATCGCAGACATTGGCGAGATTTCGGTTGACGGTGAGGTGATCTTTGCTTCAGACGGCACACGTGCCTTTAGCGACAGGGAATTGCGTGAAAAGCGCTCTCGCTTTGGGCTTGTGTTCCAATCCTTTAATTTGTTTCCGCAGTACACCGCCTTTGAAAATCTAACTCTTGCGCCTAAGCTTAAGCTTGAGGAGCGTGTTAAAAAGGAGCATCTTGCCGCCGCCGAAAGAAAGGCGGAGCTGGCAAGGATCACGGCACGCGCCGCAGATCTGCTTGAGCAGGTTGGGCTTTCGGAAAAGCGAGATTTTTATCCCTGTCAGCTTTCGGGCGGTCAGCAGCAACGCGTTGCCATTGCGCGCGCGCTCATGCTTTCCCCTGACATTTTGTGCTTTGACGAACCGACCTCGGCACTTGACCCTGAGCTCACAGGCGAGGTGCTGCGTGTGATCCGTTCGCTCAAAAACAGCGAGCGCACAATGATCATCGTGACGCATGAAATGGAGTTTGCGCGTAACGTTGCCGACCATGTGATCTTTATGGCGGACGGCGTGATCGAGGAGGAGGGCACCCCCGACGAGGTGTTTGGCAATCCCAAAAGCGAAAAAACCAAGGCGTTTCTCGCCGTGGATAAAGGTTAATACAAGAAAAAACGCCCCAACGAAATTTGCCCATTCGGGCAAGTGAAATCGCTTCGCGGTGAAATATTTGCTTCGCAAATGTGAAATGTTCGCTTTGCGAACGTGGGCAAATTTCATTTCACATCGAGCAAAGCGAGATATTTCACTATATGCTTACCACCCGACATTACACATATAAGGTGTAACACACTACACCTTGCATAGCAAGGCGTGTAAAAAGGAGTACGAACAAATTGTCCGTACTCCTTTTGTTGTAGGGCGGGGGTTCATCTCCCGCCGCTTTCTTTCCCTGTATTGTTTGTTTTCGGCGGCAGCAAGCCACCGCCCTACGATATTTGCGGCAGCTAAAACCTGCTTTATGGAAGACGCCCCTTCGCGGGGCTTTTTTAACTAATCGTATCACCGTCAAGCGTGAACATTTTATCAACGGTGGTGCGAAGTGCAGGATGTGCCGCGAGATCGGGATCGCGCTCGGCAAGGGATTTTGCCTCGGCAAACGCCGCTTGCATCAGGCCTGTGTCGTCGCAAAGGGCCGCAAGGCGGAATTTCACGCCGCCGCTTTGGCGGATCACACCGTTCTCGGCACCCGACAGGAAGTCGCCGGGGCCGCGCAGTGCAAGATCGCGCTCTGCAATGGCAAAGCCGTCGTAGGTGGTACGCATGGTGGCAAGGCGGCTTGCGGCGGTTGTGGTGGGATCGCTTATGGCATCGGAAACCAAAACGCAATAGGATTTTCTAACACCGCGCCCTACGCGTCCGCGTAGCTGGTGCAGCTGCGAAAGCCCAAACCGTTCTGCGTTTTCCACGATCATGAGCGAAGCGTTGGGGACGTTTACGCCGACCTCAATGACAGTGGTGGAAACCAAAACCTGTACATTGCCTGCGGCAAACTCCTGCATCACGTGCTCCTTTTCCTTGCTTTTCATGGTGCCGTGCACAAAGCCGACCGAAAGCTCGGGGAGCGTTTGCGCCAGCTCCTGTGCATACTGCTTCGCCGCCTTCATCGGCGGTCTGGTATCGGTAAGAGGGGCGTATTCACCGATTTCCGATAACATGACCTCGTCAATTTCGGCATCGCGCTCCTCCACCGCAGGGCAAACGATATAGACCTGTCCGCCCTCGCCGCAGGTCTTGCGGATAAATCCCACAAGGCGGTCGCGGTAGCTTTCGTCTACCACAAAGGTATCTACGCGCTGTCTGCCGGGAGGCATTTCGTCAATACGTGAAAGATCAAGATCGCCCCAAAGTGCAAGAGCGAGTGAACGGGGAATGGGCGTTGCGCTCATGACAAGCATATGCGCATGCTCATTCTTTTCGGAGAGTATGGCGCGCTGCTTTACACCAAAGCGGTGCTGCTCGTCGGTGACGATAAGCCCCGGGGCGGCAAATTCAACACCGTCACACAGCAGGGCTTGGGTGCCGATGACAACGTCAAGTCGCCGGGAGGGGTCCTGCTCGGCGAGTGATGCGCGGATCTTGCGCTTTTCTGCCGCCGTTGTGGCACCGATGAGAAGTGCTGTTTTAATCCCCATAGAGCCAAACAGGGAGGATAGATCCTCATAATGCTGGCGTGCAAGGATCTCGGTGGGGGCCATTAGCGCGGCCTGCCTGCCGCTTTGCACGGCAATCAGCATAGCGGCGGCGGCGCAGATCGTTTTGCCGCATCCAACGTCGCCCACCACAATGCGGCTCATGGGAATATCCTTAGCCATATCGGCACGTATTTCGTTGATAACACGCATTTGCGCGTTTGTTAAACGGTAGGGGAGCGTTGCGAGAAGGCTTGAAAGATCGCTCTTGTCACACGCGGGTGCGCCTGCTTTTTTGATGCTTTTTCGTGTCAGGGAAAGCCCAAGGGCGAAAATAAAGAACTCATCAAAAATGAGGCGGCGTTTTGCCTTGGCAAGCGAAACGTAGTCGGTCGGATTGTGAATGTTACGCAGCGCAAAGCCCAGGGTGGCAAGCTTTTCCCTTATGCGGATCTCATCGGGTAGCGGATCCTCAAGCAGTCCTGCCGCCCCCAGCACCGTTGCTACGTTTCCTGCTACAAGCTTGGGGGTCAGTCCCTGCGAAAGGCGGTAAACGGGTAGGAGATCGGGCAAGGGCGTATCCTCGCTGAAGGGCTCGCTTTCCGGGGAGGTCATTATATAATTTTTGCGCTTTTTCTGCACTTTGCCCCAAAATCGGAAGGTGGAGCCGAGCACAAAGCGGTTCTTTAGATAATCTTGATTAAAAAAAGTAATTTCGCAAACGCCGCTTTCATCAAAGGCGCGGAATTTGAGAAGCGACATTCTGCCGCGAATGCGCGCGGATTTCGGCTCTGTGCCAACCGTTAAAATTACCGCTGTGCGGCAATTCTCGGGAGCATCGGCAAGCAGGTGCACGTCGCCGCGGTTTTCGTAAGCACGCGGAAAATGATAAAGCAGGTCGCCAAGCGTGCGCAGACCCAGCTTTTCGTAAGCGGCAATTTTGGCAGGGCCCACGCCGTGCAATGTGCCAAGCTTATCCGTGAAATGTGCAGCCATAACGATCCCTCCTTACACGTGTTGGCATTATTATAACAAAATGAGCAAAAGCTTGTCAATAAAATCGGAAAAAAATCGGTGCTTTGCCCTGTTAATACTTGACATTCGGTAAAAAATACGCTATAATAATAACATATAAAATACGGTGGCATGCCGTATCCAAGAGGAGAATGGAAACATGAAAAGAATTTTTGCAATCCTTCTTGCGCTTTTGCTGGTGTGTTCCTTTGCAGCATGCTCAAAGGAAGATGATAAAAAGCAAGAGGGAACCAACCTCACCGTTACTTCTACTGAAGAGTATTACAACGTAGGCGGTACATATAACGATCGCTTCACCTATGAGATCATCAACGGCAATCAGGTTGCCATTGTTGGCTTCTCTTCCGATTATACGCCCCACGATGTGGTTATCCCCGCTACAATTGAGGAGTGCCCTGTGGTAGAGATCTCAGATGCTGCCTTTTATCACTGCAGTCAGCTGAAGACCGTTACCCTTCCCACTACCGTTACCAAGATCGGCAAATTGGCATTTGCGGGCTGTGTACAGCTCACTGCTGTAAAATATGTTGACAATACGGCAAGCATTAAGACTATTGATGAGTATGCCTTTGCATACTGCGAAAGCCTGGTGAGCATTACGCTCCCCAATACGCTTACCGTGCTTGGCGAGGGTGCATTCTTCCAGTGCAAGGCATTGCCTTCGATCAATATTCCCGCAGTGGTACGCGATGCAGGCGGTAATGTACAAAGCGGCGTTGTAACTATTTCCGAT
Organism: Clostridia bacterium; assembly: GCA_017505785.1. Lineage (GTDB taxonomy): Bacteria > Bacillota > Clostridia > Oscillospirales > CAG-272 > Firm-07. The sequence goes on along the minus strand of JAFVOQ010000032.1, from coordinate 11,779 downwards.
ATGTCATTTATGGGCTGTGAGAGCCTTACTACCGTTACCGGCGGTGAGGGTGTTGAAACGATCGGCAATTATGCTTTCCGCGGATGCGCTGAGCTCGCCTCGGTTTCGCTTTCCGCTGTGCTGACTGAGATCGGCGATTATGCTTTCTCCGGCTGCGCAAAGCTTGCAAAGCCCACGCTTGCTCAAGGTGTGGTTGTTGGTCAGTTCGCATTTGAATAAAAGCGTTTTAAATAACACCCGCAAGTGCAATGCACTTGCGGGTGTTTTATATGGTTTTAAAAACCGCATGATATAGTCTTGACTAAATTTAGGATTTGCTGTATAATATAGGTAATGGCACATGCCAAAATCCCGTGAACGGAGGATGAAGGATAGTATGAAATTTAAAATTGTATCGGATAGCTCATCCAACATATTATCATTTGCAGGTGTACCGTATACCACTGTGCCCCTTAAGATCATTACAAATGATAGGGAGTACATTGACGATGCCGCGCTTGACGTGGCAGGCATGGTAAAGGGTCTTCGCACGGTAAAGGGGCGCACAGGTACCTCCTGCCCCAATATTTATGAATGGAAAAACGCCATGGAAGATGCGGATGCGGTGTTTGCCATTACCATTACCAGCAATTTGTCAGGCGCACACGCTGCCGCGTTACAGGCGAAGGCAGAGCTTCTCGCTCAATATCCCGAAAAAAAGATCTGCGTGCTGGATAGCCTTTCAACGGGGCCCGAAATGCAGCTGGTGATCGAAAAGCTGGCCACGTTGATCAATTCCGGTAAAAGCTTTGAGGCGATCGAGTGTGAGATCCGTGAATACATGACGCATACCCATTTGATCTTTTGCCTTGAGTCGCTTGCCAATCTTGCGCGAAACGGCCGCGTTAATCCTGTGGTGGCAAAGGTCGCAGGCGTGCTTGGTATTCGTATTGTGGGTGTTGCCTCCGAGCGAGGTACGCTGGAGCTGCTTCACAAGCCGCGCGGCGGTGAAAAAGCGTTGTGTACGGTTCTTGAGGTGATGCAGAGATACGGCTATCAGGGCGGTGCTGTGCGTGTGGCGCACTGTAATAACGAGGTGGGTGCTACCAAGCTTGCCGCCAAAATAAGAGCCGTATATCCTGCGGCAGAAATTAAGATCATTCCTACAACTGCCCTTTGCAGCTTTTATGCCGAGGAGGGTGGACTTATGATCGGGTACGAGGATATTTAAGGATCCTATCATAAATAAAGGTACTGCGGTTGCGCCTAATGGGGCGGCACGCAGTGCCTTTTTCATATATTTTCAAGTATTGCCACCTCGGTGAGCGTTTGCATACCGCATAGCAGGAGAGTGTGGTCTGCTTCTTTTATATAATCGGAAATCTTTGTGGCGGTATAGCGTGGGTCAATGGCGATGATGCGATAATGACGTGCAAGAAAGGGAATGACGGAATTTGCAAAGCTATCCTTTATGATAAGCAAGGTGGGACGGGTATCGTGCTTGCCCAAATTGATCTTTGCAATGCCGTCATTTCCGCCAAGGAAAATACCGTAGCCATCTCTTGTAGCAAGCTTTGAAAAATCGTATAATCCCGAAAACATGGCCGGATCTCCGTCTTTTGTAAGGTGGAGTGCTTCGTCACCCGTGTAGCGCCAAAGCTCGATTTTGTCGGGCGTGATATCAAGCAAACCGGCTTTTGCATCCGTTGTGCCCCAAAACGCTTCGCTTACGGTTTCACGCACGAAATCCGTTTCCCCGAAAGCCGTAATGCCAAGCTGTAAGGCAAGCTCTTGGTATGCGGCAAAGGCACCCGCCGCGGTCCAGTGGTGGTCGGTGCGATACCACTGTGCATCCTCCTTAAGCTCATCAAATACGATTGCCTGCGGAAATTTTTCGGTGAGCTTACGGTAGGGTGTACTGTTTTCGCTTTTTTGATAGAGGAAGGGAAGTACATCGGTGCGCGCATCGATACGGCGAGGCGCAATGGCAACCGTAAGCTCCCTTTCGCCCTCTCGCACCTTGGTATTTAATTTGGCAATCGCGGTTAGGTTTTTTTGATAGATGCGCTCGTTTACGTTCAGGCGGTTGGCAAGGCTCCCGTCACGACAGAGCAGCACGTTGCTCACCTCACACTTGCCAAGTGCCAATTCGGTTGCGGCGTGCACCCCACGCATGGCGCGGCGAGCGATCATGCGCTCCGCCGCATAGCGCTCCCATGCAGCAGTATAAGAGCCCTCCTTAAGTGCTCCCCACGTAAAGCAGGGGCGATCTGCAAGCAGGCGGTTTTCGCTCTCGGAAAAACGCGGGGCAGGGCAAAAAATGAGGGCAAGCCCCCCAAATATCAGTATGGTACAAACGATAGCGAGCAAAAAAATCTCCTTTTTGTCTGCTTTTTGCATATTATAACCACCCTTTTTTTTACTTTCAATTTTATTTTTTGCAATACTTTACAGTATATAAATGAAAATTTAAACCAAGGATACTTTCCCAAATACCATTTCGTATTTTTTAATTTAAGCTTGAGATCGTTTATCATAGTGGAGTACAATTATCTGTGGAAATGTTGCGGAAAATGTTAAAATTCTTTCATATTTATATTATTATACTTGACAATTAGAATATTTGAGAGTAAACTAAACATACAAACCTTTAAAGGAGGAATGTATGATGAAAAAGATTTTATCTCTTGTGCTTGCGGTAATCATGTGTTTTGCCGTAGCAACAACCCTGATCTCGTGCGGACATGAGCATGAGTACAAGACCGAGTGGTCAAGCGATGCAACCAACCACTGGCACGACTGCACCGATCCCGACTGCACCGAGCCCGCTGACAAGGCTGCGCACAGCTGGGATGCAGGTACGGTTAAATCCTTTGTGGACACCGAATATGCTTGCACCGTTTGCGGCTACAAAAAGACCGTAAGTGCAAACACCGTTGTTTCCGCTACTCAGTGGACGGCAGCAATGGATCTTGGTGAAAACTACACCATTTATGCGAAGCAGTTCTACCCGGGAGAAGGAAGCGAGGTGTTTGTGGCTAAGCGCGCAGGCAACCTTTTCGCCTTTATCAGCGAGATGTATGAAGAGGGCGAGACTGAGGCAAGCGATGTTTCCTACGACTATGGCAAGATCGATGGTGAGGTATATTACAATTATTATCCTCAGTATGACCAGAACGAGCAGTTTATCGGTTACCGCGTTGAGGCGTCTTCGCAAACCGTCCAAGAAAATCTCGACGAGGTTCTTGGCGAGTTCGTTCCCGAACCCTTAAGAGATATGACCAAGTACACGCATAATACCACTACCGGTTATTATGAGTGCGCTGAGATGGAATATTACGGAATGACCATTCAGAACATAAAGCTTGGCTTTAAGGAGGGTAAGCTTGTTTATGGTTGGTTTGAGTTGGCTATTGGTGACGGCGAAGCTCCCAGTATAGCGATGGACATTACCTACGGCGGCGCAACGGTTACGCTTCCCACCGAGGATCAGATCATTACCCAAAACTGATCAAACAGAAAATAAGACTTCACAAGTCGAAATATCAAAAAGAGTACGAGCAATTTGCTCGTACTCTTTTTTGTGCTTTCTTTACTCTGACTTAAAAATTTGTCAAAAGTTTTGGACAGAGGTGAGGGAATTATTTTTGCGGAGCAAAAAATAAGGGAGAGGGGAAGCTCCTTTTTCAAAAGGGGTTCCCCTCTCCTTATTGTTCGTATCTCTTTTATCAGTCAAGTGCGTCCTTAATGGAGAATTCCATGCGATTCTTCTTTTGATCGAAGCCCATGTATTTCACCTTTACGGTGTCGCCCATTTTGAGTACGTCCTCAACCTTATCAATGCGGGTCTTGGCGATCTTGGAGATGTGTACCATGCACTCCTTGCCGGGCAGGTACTCTACAAAGCAACCAAACTCCTTGATGCCCGTTACCTTACCGGTGAATACTGCGCCAACCTCGGGATCGTAAGCGATAGCTGCAATGGCTGCGCGAGCCTTTTCAGCACTTTCGCCGTTTATAGCTGCGATACGGATCGTGCCGTCATCATCAATGTCGATCTTGGCACCCGATTCTGCAGTGATCTTCTGAATAACAGAGCCGCCCTTGCCGATGACCTCGCGGATCTTGTCGGGGTCGATCTTCATGGTGGTCATCTTGGGTGCATACTTGGAAACCTCAGCACGGGGGCCGGGAATTGCCTTGAGGATCACCTCGTCAATGATATAATCGCGACCCTTGTGTGTCATAGCAAGTGCTGCCTTAATGATCTCGGGCGTAAGGCCGTCAACCTTCAGGTCCATTTGGATAGAGGTAATGCCCTTGTGCGTGCCTGCTACCTTAAAGTCCATATCGCCGTAGAAGTCCTCAAGACCCTGAATGTCCATCATAACGTCCCAAGAGCCGTCCTCGGCGGTAATCAGGCCGCAGGAGATACCTGCAACGGGAGCCTTGATCGGCACGCCTGCATCCATAAGAGCAAGGGTGGAGCCGCAAACAGAGCCCTGCGAGGTGGAGCCGTTGGAGGAAACCACGTCGGAAACAAGGCGAATGGCGTAAGGGAACTCCTCCTCAGAGGGGAGCACGGGAACGAGGGAACGCTCTGCAAGCGCACCGTGACCGATCTCGCGGCGACCGGGGCTGCGAGAGGATTTTGCTTCGCCGGTAGAGAAGCCGGGCATGTTGTAGTGGTGCATGTAGCGCTTGCTGGTTTCGCTGTCGATGCCGTCAAGCATCTGTGCTTCACCGAGTGTGCCGAGTGTGGCGGCAGTCATGACCTGCGTCTGACCGCGGGTGAACAGGCCGGAGCCGTGTACGCGGGGCAGAAGTCCAACCTCAGCACCGAGGGGACGGATCTCGTCCATGCGGCGACCGTCAACACGCTTTTTGTCAACAAGCAACCAACGGCGCACGATCTTTTTCTGCATCTTGTAGAGCAGCTCCTCCATCATGCCGGAAAGCCCCTCGTATTTCTCGGAGAACTTTTCCACAATGGCATCGTAAATGGGAGCGATGCGTGCGTCACGCACGTTCTTGTCATCGGTGTCAAGCGCAGCCATGAGGTCCTTTTCGCAGAAGGCGAAGATCTCATCGAACATGTCGTGATCAAGCTCGCAGGAGGGATACTCAAACTTGGGCTTGCCGATCTCATCAACAATGGCATTGATAAATACAAGCAGATCCTTGATCTCGCGGTGTGCGAGCATGATCGCATCGTACATGGTGTCGTCGTCAACCTGATTTGCGCCTGCCTCGATCATCACAACCTTTTTCATGGAAGCTGCAACGGTGAGCTGAAGATCGCTTGCCTTTTGCTGCTCCTCTGTGGGGTTGATCACAAGCTTGCCGTCGATCAGACCTACGTGTACGCCACCGATCGGGCCATTCCACGGAATATCGGAAATGGAGAGCGCGATAGAAGCACCGATCATAGCGGTTACCTCGGGAGCGCACTCGGGATCAACGGACATAACGGTAAGGGTCAGTGCTACGTCGTTTCTGAGATCCTTGGGGAACAGGGGGCGAATGGGACGGTCGATCACGCGTGCGGTAAGAACTGCCTTTTCGGAAGGTTTGCCCTCACGCTTGAGGTAGCCGCCGGGGATCTTACCTGCTGCGTACATTCTCTCCTCGTAATCAACAGAGAGGGGCAGAAAATCGATACCGTCGCGGGGACGAACAGATGCGGTAGCACAGCAAAGGATTGCGGTTTCACCGTAACGAACCAGGCAAGAGCCGTTTGCAAGGCCTGCCAGCTTGCCGGTTTCCACAACCAGCGGACGACCTGCCAGCGTGTAGCGGAAGGTCTTGTAGTTTTTGAACACCATAGGGGTGCTCACTGCATTTTCGGACATGATTTATTCCTCCGTTATTATATTTTCACCCACGGAGGTTTAACAATTAGCTACACGTCCGAGCGTTCGGGCGCATAGCTAACTGTTAAAACGAGCCGCAGGGGAATTCCTTTTTTAGAAAAGCGCAAACGGGAGCACGGAGTGAGGCATGACCCCACTCCAAACTCCCGTTGAGATTACTTTCTCAGGTTCAGCTTCTCGATGATCGCGCGGTAACGCTCGATATCGTTTTTCTGAAGGTAGCCGAGAAGGTTTCTTCTGTGACCGATCATTTTCAGCATGCCGCGGCGGCTGTGGTGGTCCTTGTGGTTAGCCTTGAGGTGCTCGGTAAGAGCATTGATGCGATGCGTAAGGATCGCGATCTGAACCTCGGGAGAACCGGTGTCACCCTCGTGCGTGGCGTATTGTGCGATAATGGCCTGCTTTTCGTCTTGCTTCAACATGGTTTTTTTCACCTTTCTTTTTATTACAGCGCCAGCCCAGCGGCAGGTTGGTGAATACCGCATTTGCGGCTGTATCCTGCGACCGAGAAAGCGTCATGCGGAAAGTATTATACCATAGTCCTACTTTTTTGTAAAGAGTTTTTTGAAAAAATCTTTTAAAAATATTATAATAATTATTTTTCAGAGGACTTGCGCCGTGAAAACAGTCCCATGCCACCCGTTAAGATCAGCATGATTCCAAACAGACGGCGCAAAAGCAGCTGCGGTAAAATTGAGGCAAGCGCAACACCGAGAAAGCTGCCGCCAATGCCTGCTATGAGCAAAAAGGGAAGCGTTTGCCACAGCAACGGTGTGCGAAAAACGTGAATGGCAAGTGCCGCACCCGAGGAAAAAATAAAAAAGATCAGGTTGATGCCCTGCGCGCTTATTTGCGGCACGTGCTCCACTAAGGTGAGCCACGTGACGAGCAGTCCCGCACTACCAACGCCCAGCCCCGATAAAACGGCTACCAAAAAGGTTAAGATCACGGTCAGCCGCATATCACACCGCCAAAATAATGCCCGAGATCAGCACCGCCGTGGCAAAGATCCGATTGAGCACATGCGGCTTGATACGCGGCAGCAAAAATGCACCGAGCGCGCCCCCCAGCACGGCAGGCAAGATAAGCCCCCACAGTGAAGCCGACGGCAAATGGCCGCCCCTTTCATATTGCCACACCGACAGCGCGGATAAGGGAAGCATAACGGCAATGGCTGAGGCGTAAAAACTGTGAGCGTTTACGGGCTTTTTTCGAAAAAGCATGCGCAGACCCATGACCACCGCAATGCCGCCCCCAGCACCCAAAAGCCCGTTTAAAAATCCCGCAAGCAATCCTATGCCAAGCAGGGGCAATGCTGATTTTTGAAAGCTTTTCATATATAAACCCCCGAAAAAATGATGTAACTATTAAAATAAAATTAAAAATAGTCCTTGTATAATAAAATAAAAAATGTTATACTATATATTGGAATTTTATCTGCCGCTTGTACTGCCGATAGTATAACCGTGATCGGGGGCGTACCATACAGCGTGCACAAATGCATTTTTTTGGAAAGGAAGCAACCATGCGGGAAGAACAGAAAAAGGACCGTGATCGCGTAACGCGCAGGGGCGGCACGAAAATATTCGGCAGCTCCGGGGCACCCAAAAGCGCGGAGCGTATTCACGTCTTTGACGATGATAGACAGGATGCGCCGCGTGGCGGTCAAAGGACACGTGATCCGCGCGAGGAGCGTGCCTATCGCGATGACGGTGATCGCACGTACCGCGACAGCCGCCGTTATCGAGATGACGATGAGCGCACCTATCGCGAAGACCGCCGCTACCGCGATGAGGAAGAGCGTGACTATCGCGACAGCCACCGTTATCGCGACGGGGATGAGCGCGCCTATCGCGAAAGCCGTCGCTACCGTGACGAGGATGAGCGCGCCTATCGCGACAGCCGTCGCTACCGTGACGAGGATGAGCGCGCTTACAGAGAAGAACGCCGTTACCGTGAGGATGAAGGCAGAAAAGAGCGTTACGGCAATACCCGTCGTGACCGTGATGCGGATGATACGAGCCGCGCACGCGATCGCCGTTCGGGTGATGAGAGGGGACGGGAGCAGCCTCGCCGTGCACGCGACACGGACAAGCCCCGTGCAGAAAAAAACGAAAAGCCAACACCTGCCGCAAGCACCGCAAATACAGAATTGTTTGCACATCAGGTCGTGCCCTATGTGATGTTTTGGGTGGCACTGTTTGCTGCCGTTAGCTTTGTTTTGCGCGATCTTGCGGGGCTCAGTGCCTCTGCCGGCGCCTTTGGCAACTGGCTTGCAGATTTCCTTTGCGGTATTCTTGGCATCGGTGCGTATTTGCTGCCCTTGTTTTTGGTAGTTCTATCCTTGCGTTGGAAGCGTTTTGTGCGCCAGGGACTGCTCGGCAAAAAGCTTTTCCTTTCAACTACTTTTCTTTTGTTGCTTTCGGGCATCATTCATGTTTTTCAGGATATAGACCGTGCCCGCAGAATTACCGCACCGGCGATCCTCTTTGCCGAGGGCTCGGCACGCAATGGCGGTGGATTTTTCGGCGGTTTTGTGGGTGAATGGCTCGGCTTTTGTCTGCGCCTTCCCGGTACCTGCCTGCTTGCCATTCCGTTATTGCTGATCGTTGGTATTTATCTTGTGGGTCTGACGCCCAGTGGGCTGTGGCAACGCGTAGATGCCAAACTGAAAATGATCAGACAGCGTCAGCGCGAGGAGCGCGGCGCAAACGGCGCGAAAATCGCGCCTTCTGCTGCACGTGAAGCACTCGGAAAGGGAACTGACAGTCAAAGCCCTGCTTGGAAGGAGCCCCAGCCGCTTTCTCGCTCAGGTGCGGTAATGTACGATTTCCGCGAGGACGAGCCGGAGATTTCGTTAGATTTCCTGCCCGATGAAGATGCACTCGCACAGGACAAGACAGGAGAGAAGGCGCACACCGCGCCCTTGTCCAAGCGCAATGCGGCACAAAATGCGCGTGTGCGCCGTTTTGACGGTGTAAACGAAATTCTTGATATTCCCGACGATGAGCCCGAGATAATAGACCCCAGCCCAGAGGCACGCACCATTCTCTCAAATGCAGGGCACGGTGATGATACCAAGCGGCAGGTGGAGGATATTCTGCGTGATATGGAGCGCACTGCGGTACAGGCAACACCTGCACCTACACCTGTGAGCTCCGGTGCAGTGACAAGCTCCCGTACCGAGGAGGGCGAGCAGAGCCAATACTATGCGCCCTTTGCGCTTCCCGTTCGCCCTGAGCCGCGCCGAGAGCGCGCGGGGGAGCAGGACCACTCTCATATTGTGATCAACCCTCATGCCAAGGATACTGCCACGCCGCAAGCATCCGAGGAGCCTGTGGTAGCACAAGCGACCTCTCCCACTGCATTTGCGGTATCGGAGGGTGAGGAATGCCTTGGCAATATGCAAGCCGCACCGTATCGTCCCACACAGCCTCAATCCGCATCCCTCAATGAAGACCGAGGGGCAAATGCGTTTGGCGCACAGCCGTTTGCCGCTACCGCATATACGCCCACAGCACAGCTGCATGAGGAGCAGATCGGCGTGGCACGTGCTGCGGCAGTCATGGATGAAAGGGATACGGTACGGGAGGTAGCAGAGCCCACGGCATCTGTTGCGCCTGTGCGTGAAACGTTTGGCACAGCGAGCACTTGGCAAAAGGAGGAGGCAACCCCTGTGCCCGGTGCGAACAGTGTGTTTGACAGTTTGTTTGAAGAGCTGGATGAGGAGCCTGCAGAGCCTGTTGTGCCGCAAGAGCCTACCGACGTACGCACCTCGCTCGGCTTTGACGGGCCCGCTGCTTTTGTTGAAGATGAGGAAGAGGATGCGGGGGATATCGCCATGCCCATGCCCGGCGTTTCTGCTGCGCGTGAGCGTGTAGAGCCGCTGTCAACGCCTGCCTTTTCCCCTGCCGCCTTTACCGCACCCGCGCCTGCCCGTTATGAGCCGCCGCGCCGTGCTGTGCCTGTTGCAAAGGTAGAGCCTGTGCGTGATGAAAAGCCGCAAGAGCCTGTGGCGGTGAGAAAGGAATACGTAAAGCCGCCCCTCACGCTTCTCAACGAAGATAAAAATTTGCGCAATGACGATTTTTATGGGGAGATCGAGGAAACCAAGCAGATCCTGCGTGACACGCTTGAGAGCTTTAATATTCACATTCAAGACGAGGTGGCATATTCGCATGGACCGTCTGTCACACGCTATGAGCTTCGTCCCGTGGCGGGTACCAGTGTGCGCTCGGTCACCAACCGCATTGAGGATATCTCGCTAAACCTTGCTTCCCTGGTGCGTATCGAAGCACCCATTCCCGGCAAGCCTGCCATCGGTATTGAGGTGCCGAACAAGGTGCGCGAAACCGTTTATATGCGCACGATGCTGGAATCCCCCGAATTCAGAAACTCAACCGATCCCCTTGAGGTACCCTTGGGTCTTGACGTTGGCGGCGCGGTAAAAATGTGCAATCTTGCCAAAATGCCCCACCTCTTGATTGCAGGTACAACAGGCTCGGGTAAATCGGTTTGTATCAACTCGATCTTAGTAAGCCTTATTTATAAGACTTCGCCTGAGGATCTGCGTCTGATCCTCATTGACCCCAAGCAGATCGAATTTGCGCCTTACGAGCATGTGCCACACCTTTATATGCCGATCGTGACCGATATGCAACGTGCCGCAGGTGCGCTTGCCTGCGCGGTGCAGGAAATGGAACGCCGCTTTACGCTTATCAAGGATGTTGGTGTGCGTAACATTGAGGCATACAACGAGGCGGTGAAGAACGACCCCGACCGTGAGCATTTGCCGTATATGGTGATCGTGATCGACGAGTTTGCTGACCTTAAGATGAGCTGCTCGAACAACGACCCCGAAAACTTTACCTGCCGTATCGCGCAAAAGGCGCGTGCTGCGGGCATTCATCTGATCATCGGTACACAGCGACCCTCGGTTGACGTGATTACCGGTAAGCTCAAAACCAATATTCCTTCCCGTATTGCCTTTATGGTGAAGCAGCAGGTAGACTCGCGTACCATTCTTGATGCAAACGGCGCGGAGTCGCTTACGGGCCGCGGCGATATGCTGTATATGCCGAGCAACTCCTCGGACAAGGCACCCAACCGTGTGCAGGGTGCATTTGTTTCGGACGGGGAACTGGAGCGTGTGATCTCCTACGTGCGTAAGAATAACGATCCCGTGCAGTACAATCAAGCCTTTATGGATCAGATCGAAATCGAAATGGCGAAATCGCAAAACAGTGGTAAAAAGAACGATCTTGATGATTTTGCCGATGAGGGTGAAGGCAGCGAGGATCCCAAGTTTGTAGAGGCTGTAAAGCTTGCCGTAGAAACCCAAAAGGTGGCGACCTCGCTTTTGCAGCGCCGTCTTGGTGTCGGCTACGGACGTGCTGCAAAGATCATTGACCGCATGGAGGATCTTGGTCTTGTGAGCGCCCCCGACGGCAATAAGCCCCGTCAGATCCTGCCTGCCGCGCAAGGGTATCTTAACCATATGGCGGCTGAGGATGAGGGCGGCAGTGACGAGTTTAACGATTATCAGTAAGCAAAAAGCAACCGCAAGGCATTGCCTTGCGGTTGCTTAAAGAAACTTCACCGATAAGCCGGGTTCTGTCGTGAACGGCCATCTATCTGCGATCTGCGTCGCCGCAGACCTTCGGGATCGCTCCCGTGCCACCCGGGGGAATACGTCGGGCAAACATCCCCCATGCGGTGTTGCTTCGGATAGGGTTTACAGCAAACCTATGTTACCATAGGAGTGGGTGAGCTCTTACCTCGCCTTTCCATCCTTACCTCGCGTGAGCGAGGCGGTTTATTTCTGTTGCACTTTCCCGGCAGTCACCTGCGGCTGACGTTATCAGCTATCCTGCCCTATGAAGCCCGGACTTTCCTCACGGTAATACCTTTCGGCACCATACCGCGCG
>JAFVOQ010000031.1 GCA_017505785.1 Clostridia bacterium | reverse complement strand
GGGGCTGTTGCAAAACCTCAAAAAAGGTGAGCAACAGCCCCAAAGTTCTGAAACCTGTCTTCATTATGTCGTGCCGGAAATGTGCTCCCGGTATAAGGTCTATCGTTTTTTATTTCAGCCAAAGTTTGGCTATGGCGTCGGAGGGCATTTGCCATGCTCCCCGGGGCGAGAGGCTTATACATGTTGCCTGAACCCCGTCCGGTGAACAGGAGCGTTTGAACTGCTGCTGGAAAAAGCGGCGGAGGAAAATCTTCAGAGTTTTTTCCACAACATCTTTTCTGTAAACATCTTTCCACGCTTCGCAGGCAAGGTATGCTATCTTTTCCGGCGTGGAATTATTTTTTACAAAGTGATAGATAAAGAAGTCATGGAGTTCGTAAGGCCCTATGATATCTTCGGTTTTCTGCTCAATACCCCCGGTTTTATCCGGCGGCAGCAATTCGGGGCTTACGGGAGTATTGAGAATGCTTTCCAGAACTTTCTGCAAATCGCCGCCCTTGCTTTCGGCTATATGTTTGACCATCAGCCGGATCAGCGTTTTGGGTATGGAGCTGTTCACAGCGTACATGCACATGTGGTCGCCATTGTAAGTGCACCAGCCCAAAGCCATTTCGGAGAGGTCGCCGGTGCCGATGACCATGCCGCCGGATTTATTGGCTATATCCATAAGTATCTGGGTGCGTTCCCGGGCCTGCACATTTTCGTAAGTGTTGGTCAAGTCTGCCGGATCGTGTTCAATATCAGCAAAATGCTGTTTGCAAGCCAAAGTTATATCGATCGCCTTGACCGGAATATTCAACGCATCGCAAAGTTTTTCGCTGTTGCCCCGGGTGAGTTTGGTGGTGCCGAATCCGGGCATGGTGTAGGCTTTGATCGTATCGGCGGGCAACCCCAGAAGCTCCGCAGCTTTATGAGCCGCCAGCAACGCCAGCGTGCTGTCCAGCCCGCCGGAAACCCCGATGACCATGGTTTTACTGCAGGAGTGTTCAAAGCGTCGGACAAGCCCGGCGACCTGGATATTGAATATATCCATACATTCAGTAAAGGAATTTTCTTTTGACGGCAAAAGCGGCGTTGGATTGATTTTTGCATAAGCCAAATCCGGCGAAACATTTACCGGCAAAGGCAGTTCCACATTGCAGTAGATATTTTGTTGCTCATTATCAAAGAAACTTGTATCGGTTCTGCGTTGCGAAATCAAACTTTGCAAGTCAACATCGGCGTAAATTATGGAGCTTTTCCGTAAAAAACGCTCATTTTCGACAGTTATTTTGCCATTTTCGGCAATCATGGCATGTCCGGCATAAACGTTGTCGGTAGTGGATTCATACACTCCGCCGGAAGTAAAGGCATAAGCGGCATTGAGTTTGGCACTCTGCATTTTTATCAAATCACGCCGGAACGCCGCTTTGCCCATGATTTCCGTACTGCAGGCCAAATTTGCCAGCACCGTTGCCCCCGCCAGAGCCAGACCGTTGGAAGGAGTGTGGATGCTCCAGAGGTCTTCACAAATCTCCACACCCAACTTGAACTCGTCTCCGGCGGTAAACACCAGATCACTGCCGAAAGGCACAGTTTGTTCACCGATATTTACGAAAGAGTCAAAGACATCTTTGCCCGACGCAAAGTAACGCTTTTCGTGATATTCCCGATAGTTGACCAGCTGCTGTTTGGGTACAGCCCCCACAATACAACCATTTTGGATGACCAGTGCTGTATTGTAGATTTTACCCTCAAAAACCAGCGGCAGACCAACTATGGCTATACAGGGATTTTTTACAGTAGCTTCCGCAATTTTTACGGAGGCATCAGCGGCGGCTTGCAGCAGAGTCTGCTGAAAAACCAGATCGCCGATGGTGTAGCCGGTAATGCACAACTCGGGGAAAACCACCGCCGCCGTACCATTGCCGGAGGCCTCTTTATAAAGTCTGATTATTTCATCGGTATTAGCTTCCACATCAGCTAAAAAAACTTGCGGCACTGCTGCCGCCAAACGGTAAAAACCAAACATATTCCACCTTCTTTCTTGCGGGGTTTGCGTAAAAATATACTATGGAGGCAATTTCTGAACTACTGCAGTTGCCTCGGGCAGCACAACCTGACCGGAACTTGCATTGCTGTAAGCTGCTGTTTTATTTCAGAACAGCGGTACTGCCCGGAATGTACCATGGAGGCAACCAGCACTGCATCGGCTTTGCCCTGCTGAAGAGCGTCGGCAAGGTGTTCGACTTTGCCCCCGCCGCCGGAAGCGATTACCGGCACGGCAACAGCTTCGGAAATCATCCGGGTTATGGTCAGTTCATAGCCGTTGCAGACTCCGTCGGTATCAATGGCATTGAGACAAATTTCTCC
>JAFVOQ010000030.1 GCA_017505785.1 Clostridia bacterium | reverse complement strand
CCCAGTAAAATCAACGCTTTTAAGGGCAGAGGGCAAACAGGTTAGCTCAAAAACTGAATAACCAAGCGACAAAAGGGATGTTACCGTAAGGCAGCATCCCTTTTCGCATACGCCGACGCCGTAGATTTTGAAAAAAGTCTACGGCGTTTTTTTCTGCCAAAATCCAGAAAGGAGGTGCAGCCGGATTGTACTTCACCAGCGGCAAAGACCGCGCCTTTGAAATGCTCATGCAGGGCAAACCCGGTTTTGATCGGTACGAAAACGGCTGCGCCGAGCGTGAGGACTGCAACACTTGCCGCTTCTACCGTCCGCGCTGGAAGTATCAGTTTTGCGTGTTTGAGGAATGTCCGTACCAACCGGGCAGACCGACCGCAATACAGCGCGGCAAGGCAGAGTGAGCGAAAGGAGCTGATGATCTATGGCAGTATTTCGGGTAGAAAGAAATAACGGGTACACCGTCATGTCGAATCACCACCTACGCAACAAGGAACTGACCTTGAAAGCCAAGGGGCTGTTGTCGCAAATGCTGTCCCTGCCGGAGAATTGGGACTACACGCTGAAAGGCTTATCCCTTATCAACCGTGAACAGATCGACGCGATCCGCGAAGCTGTACGGGAGCTTGAAAAAGCTGGGTACATCGTCCGCACAAGAGAACGCGACGAGAAAGGACGCTTGCGCGGCGCGGACTATGTGATCTATGAACTGCCCCAAATACCTAAATCGGATTTACCTACATTGGAAAATCCAACATTGGATAATCCAACGCAGGAAAACCCTACATTGGAAAAACCTACGCAGGAAAATCCAACGCAATTAAATAAAGATATATCAAGAACTGACTTATCAAAAAAAGATAAATCAATTACGGATGTATCAAGTACCGATTCCATTCCTATCCTTTCCCCTTTCCCCTCTCCTTTGACAGAGGACGAGGGACAAGCGGCTGCGCCGCCGGAACGGAAGCGAAAGGAAACGGCAGACCGAGAAAATGAAGCATTTAAGATTTACCGTGAAATCATCCTTGACAACATTGAGTATGAGCATCTTTGCCAGTATGACATGGTGGACAAGGAAATGCTGGACGAGATCGTGGACATCATGCTTGAAACGGTATGCAGCTCCCGCAGGAAAATCCGCATTGCCGGGGATGACTACCCGGCAGAGCTGGTGAAAAGCAAGTTTATGAAGCTGGACAGCTCGCATATCCAGTTTGTCTTTGACTGCATGAAAGAGAACACCACCAAGATCCGCAACATCCGGCAATATCTCCGTGCGGTGCTGTTCAACGCGCCCAGCACGATCAACGGTTATTACTCTGCCCTTGTCGCCCACGATATGGCAAGCGGCAAAATCTGAAAGGAGGACACGCCATGAAACAGGGCGCATTGGTTTTTGATGAACATACTGACCGCTACGACATCCGTTTTGACCTCAACGACTACTACGGCGGGCTGCATTGCGGTGAGTGTTTCGATGTGATGGTGGGCGGCAAATGGAAGCCGACCCGCATTGAAATGGGCGAAAGCTGGTATCTTGTGGGTGTCCGTGCAGCAGACCTTAACGGGCTGCGGGTGCGGATATAGCCGCCGCGATTATGGGAAAGCCCGTGAAGATTTCCCTGTATCAGCGGGTGCATCCACCTTAACGGCAATCCTGTAAATCTGCGAAAGGAGGGATATTTTGCAGGAACAAGTGACACAAAAAACAATGGCTTTGTCGATCAAGACAGCCAAGATCAGCGGTACAGCCCTGCAAGCTGCCATGCGGCAGTTCTTGAAAATGTACCGCAAGCAGAGAGATACGCCCAAGCACGGCAAGCAGACGCTAAAGCAGCTCATGCGGCACGGCACGGGCGTTTCCAATATCGAAATCACCGACGCGAACATTAAGGCGTTCTCCCAGACAGCCAAGAAGTACGGCATTGACTTTGCCTTGAAAAAGGCAGATGATCGCTATCTTGTCTTTTTCAAAGGGCGGGATGCCGATGTGCTGACCGCAGCGTTTCGGGAGTTCTCCGCAAAGAAGCTCGACAAGGAGCGCAAGCCCTCTATCCGCAGGGACTTGACCGAGAAGAAAGCCGAAGCCGCCAAGCAGACAGCCAAGCGCGACAAGGTGAAGAACAAAGACAGGGGGATTGAGCTATGAAGCCGGAAATCAAAAAGCAAATCATTCTGCATCTCCCGTATCTGATGTTCGTTTATCTGTTCGACAAGGTGGCGCAGGCGTTCCGGCTGGCGCAGGGTGCAGACCTTTCCGCAAAGCTAATGAATATCGGGCAGGGCTTTTCCGCAGCCTTTGCAAATGCCGCGCCCAGCTTCAACGCTATGGACTTGCTGATCGGCGTTGCCGGAGCTGTTATTATCCGGCTTGTGATCTATTCCAAGCAGAAGAACGCCAAGAAGTATCGCAAGGGCATGGAGTACGGCACGGCGCGTTGGGGGACGCCAGCAGACATCAAGCCTTTTATCGACCCCGTGTTTGAAAACAATGTGCTTCTGACACAGACGGAACGGCTGATGATGTCCAACCGCCCCAAAGAGCCGAAGAACGCAAGAAACAAAAATATCCTTGTGATCGGCGGCAGCGGAAGCGGAAAAACCCGCTTCTTTGCCAAGCCCAACCTTATGCAGCTTCACAGCTCGTATGTGATTACCGACCCGAAAGGCAGCATCCTCATTGAGTGCGGACAGCTTTTGCAAAGAGCCAAGTACAAGATTAAGGTGCTGAACACCATTAACTTTTCCAAGAGTATGCACTACAACCCCTTTTCGTATCTGCGCAGCGAGAAAGACATTTTG
>JAFVOQ010000003.1 GCA_017505785.1 Clostridia bacterium | reverse complement strand
GACGAGCACAACCTCGTAGCCCTCCTCCTTGAGTGCAAGACACGCCTGCGTGCCAGCATAATCAAACTCTGCTGCCTGACCGATAATAATGGGTCCCGAGCCGATGATCAAAATCTTTTTAATGTCCGTTCTTTTTGCCATAATTACATCCTCCTGTTTTTATATGCGAAATTTTATTATTTACTTTGATATACAATTTTGCCGTCATGCACGGTCAACAAATTCTTGCCGTAGAGCTGCCAGCCCTCAAAGGGGGTGGCATGTCCCTTAGAAAGAAACTCCTCAGGATCAACGGTGACAAGGGCATCAAGATCCCACACCGTGAAATCGTTGCCGACGGGTAAGTTGAAGCGACGGCGCGGGTTGTGGCACATCAGCTCAACAAGGCGGTCAAGGGAAAGTATACCTTCCTTTACAAGCTTGGTATACATAACGGGAAAAGCAGTTTCGATACCGACAACGCCAAAGGCACTGCTCGCAAGCCCTTTTTCCTTTTCCTCTGATGCGTGCGGTGCGTGGTCGGTGGCGATCATATCAACCGTGCCGTCAAGCAGGCCTTCCACCAACGCTTCCCGATCCTTGGCATCGCGCAAGGGTGGGTTCATTTTAAATCTGCCGTGCTCTTGCAAACAGCTATCATCGAGCACAAGATAATGGGGACCCGTTTCACAGGTGATATCAACGCCCTCTTTTTTGGCTTGACGAATCAGTGCTACACTCTCCTTGGTGGAGATATGACACACGTGGTAAGCGCAGCCCGTTTCTTTGGCAAGCGCAATATCGCGCGCAACCTGCAAATATTCACTCTCCGAGGTGATACCGCGATGCCCATGCGCCCTTGCATACACACCGTCATGAATATATCCTATGCCCTCGTATTTGATCTCGCAGTGTGCAACGATCATTTTGCCAAGGGATTTAGCCTTTTCCATAGCCGCACGCATCAAGCTATCCGAGCGCACGTCAACGCCATCGTCAGAATACCCCGCAACAAAGGGTGCCATGGCCTCCATATCCGAGAGGGCCTGTCCCTTTTGACCCACAGTGATAGACCCATAGGGCACCACCTTAATGGCAGCATCGCGCCCAATGATATCAAGCTGCTCAGTCACATGCGCAAGGCTATCCGGCACAGGTGAAAGATTTGGCATGGTGCAAACCGCAGTAAATCCCCCTCTGGCTGCCGCCAGCGAACCGCTTTTGATCGTTTCTTTATATGAAAAACCCGGTTCTCTGAAATGCACATGCACATCACAAAAACCGGGAAAAGCAACATATTTAGAAAAATCGACAGAAGCGGCGATATCGTCACTAAGACAAGTGACGGCGGGAGAAATATTGGCGGCTTTCAGAAAATCGAGATTGAGGTTCTTCAGCTTTGTCACGACAATTCTCCTTTCGCTTTACCGTGTGTGCGTCGCGCGTACGCGGCGCACACACATTGCATTTAGCTATCTTTGTTATTATAACAATTTGTCGTTTTATTGTCAAGACAAATTCTCAAAAAAAGTTGCAAATTTCGCGAGATTATTTGCCTGTCTTTTCACCGTGGCGCTGTGCCTTGATCATGCCGTATTTGATATCCCAAAGCTTGCGCGAAAGATCAACGTAATAATTGTGGGGGTTATCAAAGCGCTTGACCTCCTCCCACATGCTCTCAAGCGACGTCTTGCAGTGCGCACGGATCTCATCCAGCGGGGGAGCGATATATACCTGCTTGCCATTTTTAAATACGGGCACGAGTAGCTCCTCGGCCTTAAAGTTTTGCAGTGTCTTGGTTTTCCAGGTGTTTTCCGGGTCAAAGATCTCAAGCGGCTTTGTATCGTCTACCGTTTCATCAAACACACAGATAAGATCCGCCTCCGCCTTGCCCGTTTCTCTGTCGAACAAACGGTAAACCTTTTTAAAGTGGGGGGTGGTGATCTTGCCAACGTTTTCGCTGAGCTTGATCTTGGGCAGGATATTTCCCTCCTTATCCTCAATTGCGCAAAGCTTGTAAACGCCGCCGAATACGGGATTGCTCTTGGAGGTGATCAGACGCTCGCCAACACCAAAGGCATCGACCTGTGCGCCCTGTAGCAAAAGCCCTCTGATAATGTACTCATCAAGCGAATTGGAGGCTACGATCTTACAGTCGGTAAGGCCTGCTTCATCAAGCATCTTGCGGATCTTGCAGGAAAGATAGGTGATATCGCCCGAATCGATGCGCACGGCACATTTCGTAATGCCCGCTTCGCGGAAAGCACGGATCGCGTTGGGTACGCCCGATTCCAAAACGTTGTATGTGTCAACCAAAAGCGTAGCACTGTTGGGATAGAGCTCACAGTAGGCACGAAACGCCTCCAATTCACTGTCAAACATCTGTACCCAGGAGTGTGCCATGGTGCCCGAGGCGGGTACACCGTAAACCTCATCTGCAATGGCGCACGCCGTACCGGAAACGCCGCCGATATATGCCGCACGCGCACCGAGAATTGCGGCATCCGCCCCCTGTGCACGGCGAGAACCAAATTCGCTCACGGGTCTGCCCTTGGCGGCACGGGTAATGCGTGCTGCTTTTGTAGCGATCATAGACTCATGGTTGAGCATCATCAAAAGGTAGGTTTCGATAAACTGCGCCTCCATGGTGGGAGCACGCACTGTCATCAAAGGCTCACCCGGGAAAACAACCGTGCCTTCGGGTACAGCCCAAATATCGCCCGAAAAGTGAAAATTGCGCAAATAATCAAGAAACGCTTCATCAAAGCACTCCTTAGACTTTAAGTAAGAAATATCCTCCTCATCAAAATGCAGATCGTTGATGTATTCGATCACTTGCTCAAGCCCCGCCGCAATGGCATAGCCGCCGTTATCGGGATTGCTGCGGTAAAACACATCAAAGTAGGCGACCATATCCCCCATACCCTTTTTAAAATAGCCGTTTGCCATTGTCATTTCATAATAGTCAAAAAGCATGGTAAGATTGCGAGAAATTTTTTTCATAGTAGCTTCCTTTCGCAAGAAATGATATTAATATCATTATAACACGGTTTTACGCGTTTGAAAAGTGTTTTTTTTACATTTTTAATGACAAAAACAAATCTTGCTTTTTGCAAAGCAATGTGTTAAAATGAAAGCAATGCTTGAAACAAGGAGGTGAAGGTTATGGCCAAGCAACACAAGGGCCGCGTGGCAACCCTGCTATGTCTTTTGCTGTTTGTGATCTTATTGGTTGTTGCAACCGTGGTTTTTTGGGATAGCCTTACCGCCATGGTTTCAGACCCCGATGCCTTCCGCACGCAAATGGAGAGTTATGGCTTTGGGGGCAAATGCATCTTTACCGCGCTCATGGCAGCACAGGTCATTTTGGCACCCATTCCGGGGCACCCCTTTGAGGTAGTGGGCGGTTATTCATTCGGCATTTGGGGCGGGTTGCTTCTCACCTCGCTCGGTGCCGCGATCGGTTCTGCAGTGGTATTTTGGATTTCACGCCGTTTCGGCGCAAAAGTGGTAAAATCCTTCTATTCCGAAGAAAAACTGCAAAAAGTGTTCTTTTTGAAAGCAAGTGACAGGCAAAATGCTTTTACTTTTATTTTCTTTCTCATCCCCGGTATTCCCAAGGATATGCTGGCATATTTCATGGGGCTTACCGAAATGCGATTCGGAGTTTTTATGCTGCTCTCGTGTATTGGCAGGCTCCCCGGCATTTTCATCGCCGTGCTTGGCGGTGCCGCGGTCGGCACAAGAAGCATCACCGCGATCGTTGTGTTTTTCCTGTGTTTTGTTTTGTTTTTACTGTTCTCTGTTTTGCTTTACAAAAAGAAAATTTCACCCAAAGATAAATAAAAAAAACGCCGCGCAGCTTTGATATGCACCTCCAAAAGTGTCTAAACTTTTGGAGGTGCATATCACTTTCGCTTACGCGGCATTTTTTATATTACAAACAATCTCTGGTATTGCTTGCCTGCAAGGGCCGCCTGTAAGGTTGGAGCAAGCAAGGAAAAGTCCGCCACCAAGGAATGCGGCTTTTCCATGGGGTCATCCTGCTTCATCGGTACGAAATATACATTTTTACGCGTGAGCATCTGACCTATATTTTTAAGATTTGCAGACAGTGCATCATTGGATGCCAGTGCAATAACAAGCGGGCGATCAGAGCGCAGGTGAGCCTTGGCTGCCATTGTAACGGCGGTATCGGTAATGCCGTTTGCCATTTTTGCAAGTGTATTTCCCGTGCAAGGGCAAATCACAAGTGCCTCAAGCGGTGATTTTGGTCCCAATGGCTCTGCCCCTACAATACTGTGAATAACCTCCTTGCCCGTTAACTGTTTGATCTCATCTATCACATCAGTGGCAAGCGCAAAGCGCGTGTTGGTGCTGTAAACCGTTTCGCTCACAATTCCCTGTACCTCATGCGCCACCGTAAGCTTTTCCATTTCCACAAGTGCCGAGCGCACCGTGCAAAAGGAACCGCAAAGCGCAAATCCGATCATAACTCTCCCCCTCTCTCGTTCTCTAAATGCGCAAGGATCGTTTGTGCAATGATCTCTCCCGCCGTGATCGGTGCATATTTCCCTGGTAAGGAGAGCGCCCATACCACGCGTATCCCCAATATATCTGCAGCATTTGCATCTACCCCGCCCGGGGCTGACGCAAGATCAATGATCAAGGTTTCACAAGAGAACCTTGAGAGGACCGCTTCATCAAACAGGCAATGCGGCACGGTATTAAAAACAACCGCAAACCCTTTACCCAGCGAGAACAGCGTTTCCTTGCCGTCGATCTGCACCGTGTCGCACCCCCACGCGCGCGCACATAAAATATCCTCGCGCTTTCTTGCAGCCACGGTGACTCTTGCCCCCATGGCTAGCAACAGCTTCACAAGAGCGCGTGATACGCGGCCAAAGCCCGTTACCGCAACCAAAAGTCCATTTACGGTACGAGGCACCTCGCGCATCAGTACCTCAATTGCCCCCTCGGCTGTCGGAATGGCGTTTTTTTGCTGCAAAGCTTCACTTTCAAAATAATCAAAAAATGGCACGCCTGCTTCATGCATCATTTCTTTTATCACGGGTGAGATTCTCCCACCCGCTACAAGTGTCCCTGTCGGCATTTGCTTCACGATATCAAGAATGCACGGAGGCCTTTCCCCTTCCTTTTGCATCAGGGGTAGGTTTAAATGCTTGCTATCCGGAGAAGCCGGCAACGGCAACACCAGCAAGTCTGCATCTGCCACCGCCTTTTTCCAATCCTCAAAAAGTGTGACCTGGGGCGAGAGGATCGTCTGCGGCAAGCCCCATGCGCCAACCGAAAGATCCTTTAAGGCAAAATACGCAGCCACAGCCGCTTGCCTTTGGTCACCGCCCAAAACCGTTATTTTTTTATATAAAGACATCACGTTTTCCCCATTTACAATGATGTGAGAAAAGTCGGAGATCGGATTTTCAGATATAAAAAACCGATTCCGGGCGATCCGAAATCGGTTTTATCATACGATGACCGACATAATCCCTCTTACTGATAGATTATGTCGGTTGTTGTCTTATTGTGCGATTAGCGAAAGCGCAGAGAGATTTCACCGCCGCGTAAGAACTCACGTGTACCGTTTTCATAAAGCACAAGCAAGCCACCCTCAGCATCAATATCAAGCGCGGTAGCACACGCGCTGCTCTCATTTTTTATAACAGTTACAGCACTGCCAAGGCAAGAAGCATGTGCACGGTAATACTCCACCCACGAGCCTGCCATAATTTCGCTTTCAAAATTCTGCAGCCAAAAGAGGATGCGCCCAATCAATCCCTCAATATCATCATAAGGAAGGCAGGTGGCAATATCTGCAAGCTCGGGAGGCAAATTGCCGCGCCCCGTATTGATACCGATCCCAAGCACAACAAAGGGCTCCCCCTTTTGATCCTCGCCTGCCACTGCCAATATACCGCAGACCTTTTTGCCGTTTAAAAGCAGATCGTTGATCCATTTGATATCAAGTGAAACGCCTGTCAGCTCCGTTATGGCACGGTGTACGGCAACGGCGCAAAACGGCGTGATCGCGCCGAATTTTTGGCGCGCAAGCTTGGGGCGCAGCACGGTGCTGAAGTAGGTACCGCCTTCGGGCGAGGCAAAGCTGCGCCCCATTCTGCCAACTCCTGCGCTTTGGTGCTTTGCAACCACAGTATAAAAGGGCGCGGCCCCCACCATAGCGGCGGCCTTTGCCGTTTCGTTTGTGGAATTGAGATGATCAAAATACTGAATTTCCATGGCAACCTCAGAAAAAGGATAATTGATCGGTTTCGTTGATGCTGTCAAGCACGCCGGCATTGCGCAAGGTTTCTACAACCTTTTTGTTCAGTCCCGCGCGGATCTGCATGTCCTCCACCGAGAAAAAGGGCTCCTCATTGCGCGCTGCCACAATACTTTCGGCGGCATTTTCACCAACACCCGCCAATGCCGAGAAGGGCATGCGAATAGCCCCGTTTTCGGGCAGGAATGCACGTGCATCGGATTTTTCGATATCCACGGGCAAGAAGCGAATACGCCTTGCCATGCACTCGTTGATGAGCTGCAAGGTAGAAACCGAAGCCTGCTCCTTGGGAGATGCCTCCTTGCCACGCCTTTCGATATCCTTAATGGTTGCAACCACCTTGGATTTACCGCCCATAACGATTGCGGCATCAAAGCCTCCGGGAGCAACGGTAAACATAGCGGCATAAAATGCCAGCGGCATATGTACCTTATACCAGCCAAGACGGATTGCCGACATAACGTATGCGGCGGCATGCGCCTTGGGGAACATATACTTGATCTTTTTGCAGGAGCCAATATACCACTCGGGCACGTTATGTGCGCGCATATCCGCTTCCCAGTCGGGGGTAAGACCTCTGCCCTTACGCACGCTTTCCATAATTTTAAATGCCAACGCGTTTTCAAGTCCGTAGCGGATCAAGTCATTCATGATATTGTCACGACAGCCGATCACGTGAGAAATATCGCAAATTCCCTCCTTGATGAGGTCCTGTGCGTTCCCCACCCAAACGTCGGTACCGTGCGAAAGTCCCGATATCTGCAACAGGTCTGCAAAGGAGCGAGGCTTTGCCTCCTCCACCATTTTCATAACGAACCTTGTACCAAATTCGGGCAAGCCGTAAGTACCAAGCTGGGCATCGATATCCTCGGGACTGATGCCAAGAGGTTTGGTGGAAAGGAAAAGCCCATACACGGCGGGGTCATTCATCGGCACTTGCATCACGCTCGTATCGGAAAAACGCTCGATCCACTTATATTTGGTAGGAATATCGTGTCCGAGCTCGTCAAGCTTCAGGAGCGTATCGTGCAAATACTCAAAGGTAAAGTGCGTGGTGACAATATCGGAATTGGGATCATCGGCGGGGTGCTGCACGGGACAGAAATCGTAGATCTCGTATTCCTTCGGTACAACCACAATACCGCCGGGATGCTGTCCCGTAGAGCGCTTTACACCCACGCAATGCGCTGCAATACGATTTACCTCAGCACGCGGCAAGGAGATACCCTTTTCCTCCATGTATTTAAGTACAAATCCAAATGCCGTTTTATCGGCAATACCGCCGATCGTGCCTGCACGGAATACGTTTTCGGCACCAAACAGCTCCTCGGTGTATTTGTGCACGCGCCCCTGTACCTCGCCCGAGAAATTAAGGTCGATATCGGGAGATTTATCGCCATAGAAGCCAAGGAAGGTTTCAAACGGAATGTCGTGCCCGTCATTGTTCATTTTGGTGCCGCACACGGGGCACATCTTATCGGGCAGATCAAAGCCCGAGCCAATACCGGCAGGCACATCAAATTCATTGTGTCGGCACTTCGGGCACCAATAGTGCGGCGGTAACGGATTTACCTCGGATATACCTGCCATAGAGGCAACGAACGATGAACCGACCGAACCGCGCGAGCCCACAAGATAGCCTTGACTCTCGCTGTACCAAACCAGCTTTTGCGCGATCATGTAAAGCACGGCAAAGCCGTTTTTGATAATTGAGCTAAGCTCCTTATCAAGGCGTTTACTCACAATATCGGGCAAGGGATCACCGTACATGGATTTTGCACGCTCATAGCAGATGCGTTGAAGATCCTCCTCTGCCCCCTCCATATTTGGTGTGAAGGTGCCCTTCGGGAAGGGTCTGATATCCCCCTCGATCTGATCGGCAATGAGATTGGTATTGGTAACGACCACCTCATACGCCTTTTCCTCTCCCAGATACGCAAACTCCTCAAGCATTTCCTCGGTGGTGCGATAGTAAAGATGCGAGGTTTGATCCTCGTTTTTAAATTTCACGCTCACAAGCACCTTACGGAAGATCTCATCCTCATCGTTTAAAAAGTGGGCATCACACGTAGCCACCACAGGAATACCAAGCTTTTCTCCAAGCGCTACCACGCGGCGGTTGAGGTCACGCAGGCCCTCGTCATTTGCGATCTTACCCTCCGCAACCATAAAGCGGTTATTGCTGATCGGTTGAATTTCAAGGTAATCGTAAAACTTGGCGATCTCCTCGATCTCACTCTCGGGCTTATTGTCAATGATCGCACGCATCAGCTCGCCCGCCTCGCACGCCGAGCCGACGATCAGCCCCTCTCGGTGCTTTTCGAGTACGGTTTTCGGCACACGCGGCACCTTGCGATAATAATCAAGATAGCCATAGGAAACAAGCTTATAAAGATTTTTCAACCCGACCTTGTTTTTCACCAACAAGATCTGGTGATATGGTGGCAATCGAAGCGGATCCGCCGCGGCACTCATATCGTTTTGCAGGTCGCTAAAGTTGCGAATTTCCGCAGCCTGCATTTTCTCCTGCATTTTAAAATAGATCATGGCAAGCATCTCGGCATCATCACAGGCGCGGTGGTGGTTGAACTCGCCGAGATTAAAATATTTGGCAAGCGTATCAAGCTTGTGCGTTTTGAGATCGGTATTGAGATGCCGCGAAAGCGCGACGGTATCAAGATAGGCGTTTTCAAACGGCAGGTTGTTATTCTTTGCCGCCGCACGGATAAAGCCGATATCAAAATCCGCATTGTGCGCGATCAAAAGTCTGTTTCCGACAAACCCAAAAAACTCGGGCAAAACATCCTTTATGACCCTTGCATCCTTCACCATTTCATCGGTGATGCCCGTCAGCTCCACAATCTCCTCGGGAATGGGCATTTCAGGGTTCACAAAGGTATTATAGCGCGCCAAAATTTCTCCGTTTTTCACCTTTACGGCACCGATCTCGGTAATGCCGCAGGTGCGGTTTGAAAGGCCCGTGGTTTCGATGTCAAATACCACAAATTCATCCTCAAATCCGCCCTTATAGCTGCCGTACAGAGCACTGGCGGTATCGTTGACAAAATATGCCTCCATACCGTAAATCACCTTTTGCCCCAGCTTTTCGGCAACCAGCATTGCCTCCTGATAGGCTTGTACGTTACCGTGGTCGGTAATTGCTACGGCGGGGTGTCCCCATTTGTGCGCCTGCTTCACCGCCACATCGGGGGGGATCAGCGCATCCATGGCGGACATGGTGGTATGAAGATGAAGCTCCACGCGCTTCTTTGGCGCATTGTCCTCACGCTCTACCCTTTTCACAGCCGCAATATCACTGTAATAGAAGGTCAGATCAAGATCCTCTACATCCTTGTGCACGTCATGCTTGGCATAGCCGCGCATGGCAATGGCGGCACCGTTTCGCACAACTGCACAAAGTGCCTCCTTATCCTCGGCATTCATGCCGAATTTTTTGACCGTGAGCGAGGAATTGCCGTCCGTGACGCCAAAGCTAATATTGAATTTGGTGCCGTCGCGCGTGGTATCCTCGGTATAGCCAAACACCTCACCCAAAACCACAATACCGCGTACAGGGCGTGTGATGTGGGCAATGGGAGTGGGGCGAATGTCAAACTGTGTGCCGATCGAATATTCGGGCGCGGAAATATCAAAGCGGTAAATACCGACGGTGCAAATGCCCTCCTCAACCCTTGCTTCGCCAACCTCGCCGAGCAGGGACATCACACGCTGCCCCACAGGTGCTAAGGAACCGGTGCTTTCCTCCGCCTCTCCTCCGCTGCCGCGCCCCTGTTGGGCACGCTCATAAGCGAGGCTGCTTTTGCGTATTTGCGCGTCGATCGCAGCCAGCTCCTCTGAGCCGCTATAGCGGTAGCTTGCGGCAAGCTCCTCGGAATGGCGGATCTCCACCTTATAGTGAAGTCCAAATTCACTGCGAATGATACCCGAGATCACATCGGGGGTTTTGCCGAGCTCCATTAATTGCAGGCTGTTTTCGACATAGGGCAGCTCAATGATAAGAGCATCGCCGTCAAGGCTTGCCTTATAGGAATGGAAAAATCCGCGCGCAACAATGCCGATGCGCTGTGCCTCCTCCAGTAGCTCCGCAATATAAGTTTCGCCAAAAAACGTTGCGGGATAGCGCGGCAAAATACGCACGAGCGAAAGCTCATACGCCCGTGCGATCTCTGCCTCCACGCGATAAAGCACACTCTTGCGGATCGGCTCGGGAAAGCTTGCGCGCACCTCGATCATGCGGTTTTCCTTATCGGCGCGAAGTGCAATATCCGTCGCCTCTTTCAGCCAAGCCGCATCCGATGCTTCGGGATGATATTTATAAAAAATTTCAAGTAAACTTTTTCCCGCCATTTTTTAACCTCTTTCGATCGGACTTTTAGAGAAAAACGGCGAGGATCGCCGTTTTACATCTTGCTTATTTTTTTAATTTCCGCGATCAATCGATCAATAACCTGATCCTCCGGAATTTTGTCGATGATCTCGCCGTGGGCAATGAGAAGTGCTTCTCCCGCGCCCCCGCAAATGCCAATATCTGCTTCTCTTGCTTCACCCGGGCCATTTACGGCACAGCCCATAAGTGCCACGTGAATAGGCAGCTCCAAGAGCCCCGCCTCGCCCGCCGCTTTTTCAAAGCGCGCCGAAAGCTCGATAAGATCGATCTTTGTTCTGCCACACGTGGGGCAGCTGACAATATTCATACCGCTTTGTCCCTTGATGCCGAGCGCGGAAAGGATATTTTTTGCCGCACCGATCTCCTCGGTAGGGTCGGCTGTCAGGGACACGCGCACCGTATCACCGATTCCGTCAGCCAGGAGTGCTCCCACACCGATCGCACTTTTGATGCTACCGCGCGCCTTGTTCCCCGCCTCGGTCACACCCAAGTGAATGGGATACTCACACGATGCGGCAAGTAGGCGATTGGCGGCGATCATAGTGGGCACGTCAGATGCCTTTATGGAGATCACGGTATCATAAAAATCGTATTTTTCAAGTAAGGAAATGTGATAGAGCGCACTTTCACAAAGTGCCTTGGCTGTGGGCGAGCCATACTTTTCCAAAATATGCTTTTCAAGCGAACCACCGTTCACACCAATGCGGATCGGCACGTGGCGACGCTTGCACGCATCAACTACGGCACGCACACGCTCCTCGCCTCCGATATTACCGGGATTGATACGAATTTTATCAACGCCCACCTCGGCACACCGAATAGCCACGCGGTAATCGTAATGAATATCGGCGACCAATGGCATGCCGATATCCGCGTTTTTCAACCGATACATGACATCTGCCGCCGCCACATCGGGTACGGTAAGGCGCAGAATATCACAGCCCGCATCCCTGAGGGCTCGCGCTTGTGCGAGTGTAGCCTCAAAATCGTGCGTATCGGTATTGGTCATAGACTGAATGGCAATGGGGGCGTTACCGCCAAGCATAACGCCGCCAACAGCTACGCTCCTTGCCCTTCTTCTTACGTCATTGTAGTTCATCTCACAAACAAGCCTGCTATATCCTTACAGAAAATGACCGCCATTAAGGCAAGTAAGATCATCAGCCCCGCAAAATGGATATATCCTTCGATGTTTTTATTTACAGGTTTTCTGGTAACGCCCTCCACCACCAGAAACAGCAGTCTGCCGCCGTCGAGTGCCGGAATGGGCAAAAGATTAAAGACACCGAGATTAACGGTGATAACAATTACCAGGTAAAGAAAATCGGTTGCACCGGATTTCGCCGCGGTTACCATACCCTCGGTCACACCAACAGGACCTGAAACGGCATTCATCCCATATCTGCCTCCGATCATATCGCCAAGCTGATCAAAAATCATCTTGACCGTGGAAACCGAGCGCGAAAAGCTATGCTTTACAATATTTCCAAAGCTCTTTTGCTCTGCATATACACGGAAATCGGCAGAGCCGAAATTCACCCCCTCACTGACAAGCGAGGGAAAAATCACATCGGCAAGCTCAAGCGTTTCGCCGTTGCGCACAACGGTGAGATCAACAGGCTCATAGCCGTCGTTCAAGATCTCATATACCAGCTCGTTGCCCGTAAACACGCGCGTGCCGTTGACGTGCGTCACACGGTCGCCGATCTGCAAGCCGTATTGGGGGCTGGTTGCGCCCTCGTTAAAGGCACCGATCGTTGTAGAGGCAAGCTGAGGTGTGGAAAGCACCAAAACCGTCATTAAAAGAAAGCCAAGCAGTACGTTCATTACGGGACCTGCCAAAACGATCAAAATTCTTTGCCACACCTTTTTTGTCTGAAAGGATGTGGGGAGATCTGATTCCTCATCCTCGCCAACCATGCTGACGTAACCGCCGATCGGAAATGCGCGAAGCGAATACTGCGTTACCGTTTCCTCGTCCTGTTCCGTTTTAATGAGAGGGATAGCTTCCCCGTTTTCTTCGGCATTGCGCAAAGCGTTTGGCTTGCTTGCTGCTCCAAATGACTTTTTCCCCTTCCAGGAAAAGATCTTGGGACCCATACCAATAGAAAACTCACGAATGCCGACACCGCAAGCACGCGCCACAAGAAAGTGCCCGAGCTCATGGATCATAATGAGTAAGCCAAACACCAGTAAGGCGAGCAAAACATACAAAAGAGTTAACATAAATTCTCCTTATTTTAAACGAGCGCGATCAAATCAATGCCAAAGCGCGCTCTCTTGCTTCCCGGTCGATGTCAAGGATCTGTGAAAGTGTGTGCGCCCCTGCCGCATGCGGCATATCCTCGGTCACGCGCAACACCGTATCGGATAATTTGAGAAAGGAAATACGGCGAGAAAGAAAAGCAGCCACCGCGATCTCGTTTGCGGCATTGAGTGCCGCGGGCGTACCTCCACCCAGCGAAAACGCCTTTTTGGCAAGCGATAGCAAAGGAAAGGTTTCGGTATCGGGCGAGGCAAAGGTGAGCTTGCCCACCTGCAAAAGATCGAGCTGTGGGATCACCGCCTCGGTGCGGTGCGGTGCCGTCAGCGCATATTGCACGCAAAGGCGCATATCGGGCACGGACATTTGCGCGATCACGCTGTTATCAATGTATTCGACCATGGAGTGAATTATACTTTCACGGTGAACCACCACGTCAATTTTATCGGCGGGAACGCCGAAAAGATGCGCCGCCTCAATGACCTCAAAGCCCTTGTTCATGAGGGTTGCAGAATCCACCGTAATTTTAGCACCCATTTGCCAAGTAGGGTGCGCTAAGGTATCATCAACCGTAATATCCGAAAGTTCGGTTCTTTTTTTGCCAAAAAAAGGTCCTCCGGAGGCGGTTAGTATCAAACGCTTAATTTCGCGTTCATTGCCTGCACGCAGGGCTTGAAAAATGGCGGAATGCTCACTGTCAACAGGTGTGATCCTAAGTTCGCGCTCCTTTGCCGCTGCCATAACAAGCTCTCCTGCCACCACCAAGCTCTCCTTATTCGCAAGGGCAAGATGCTTGCCCGAGGAAAGCACCGAGAGCGTAGGGCGAAGCCCTGCTTCACCGAGGATCGCATTTACTGCAAATTCGGCAGGCACCTCCTCTATCATAGCAAGAAGCCCTTCCTCACCGCCGTAAATCTTAATATCGGTATCGGCAAGTGACAAGCGGAGTGCCGCCGCCGCTTGCACATCTGTCATAGCGGCGGCGGTAACGTGCAGCTCCCTTGCCTGCTCGGCAACTCTTTGAAAATTTTTATGCGCGCAAAGTGCCGTCACGCGAATGCCGTGCTGCTTTGCAACATCGATTGCCTGCTCCCCCACAGACCCTGTGGAGCCAAGGATCATCACCGTTGGAAACATCTCTGAGGCATGCATCATATTACACCGTAAAGATCGGGAAATACATGGAAATGAGCAAGACCAATACCGTAACAGCCATGCTGGAATCAAAACGGTCTAAGAGTCCGCCGTGTCCTGGCAAAATCCAACCGTAATCCTTTACGCCCTGCTCACGCTTTATAGCAGACATCACAAGATCGCCGATCTGCGATACCACGCCG
Source organism: Clostridia bacterium (assembly GCA_017505785.1). GTDB lineage: Bacteria > Bacillota > Clostridia > Oscillospirales > CAG-272 > Firm-07. Next base: position 42,866 of record JAFVOQ010000003.1, on the reverse strand, counting down.
ATCACCATACCGCCAAGACCAAGCACCAAGTAATTGGGCGTTACATCAAAGCAATTCCCTACAATAAGGCCATAGAGCACGGCAGTAATGGCACAGAACACAAAGCCGCCGATCGCTCCCTCAACTGTCTTTTTGGGGCTGACCGCTTCAATCAGCTTGTGCTTACCAAAGGCTCTGCCACAGAAATAAGCAAAGCTGTCGGTTACCCAAGAGAAGATATAAGGAATAAGGAACAGATACTGTCCAACACCCTCCATATCGCGCAGAATGATCACAGCGGAATTGGCACCGATGATGTAAAAGCTTGTCATGAACAAAATACCGATCTTGCCGCTTTCCACCTTGCCGAACTGAAACACGACCGAAGCAAAGAGATAGATCGCCATAACAAGCGCAGTGATCATAGCAACACGTACATATTCCCCCAAATTGCCGTGCATAATGCGTGCCAGCATCGGAAAGACGAGTGCCGCTACGTAAAGGGGCACGCTGATCACATAATTTTTATCTAAATGTAAGCAATGCAGCATTTCCCAAACCGATACAAACGCAATGGCAGATATCAGCAACGGGAAAAGATAGGTTAAGGGATTTGTGGGCTCCTTAATGTCGGAAAACCAGAAAAACGGTGAAATTCCGAGAACAGCAATGACCGCCGTGATAATGCGGGTTTTCATATTCTGTCAGACCTCCTTAAACACCGCCGAAACGGCGTTTTCTTGTTGAAAATTCGGCAATGGCAGCATCCACATCGGCAGGGCCGAAGTCGGGCCAAAGCACATCGGTAAAGTAGAGCTCAGCGTATGCAGCCTGCCACAAAAGGAAATTCGAGATGCGAAGATCTCCACCCGTTCGCACGATCATATCCACCTCGGGACTGTCCTTGGTATAAAGGACTTTTTCAAAATCCTCTGTGGTAACACATGCGCGGTTTTCCGAAAGCAGACGGTTGCAAGCGTTTACGATCTCATCTCGCCCACCGTAATTAAGGGCAATGTTGAGGATACGCCGACGCGTTGCCGTAAGCTCCTCAAGCTTTATCATGCGTGCACGGCGTTTTTCGTCAAACACAGACTTGTCACCAAGAAATACGATGCGAAAAGCATACTCTTCTATTTTCTTTTCACATTCGGCAAGATAGGTATCCATTAATTTTAAAATGGCATCTACCTCACGCTGCGGACGCTTCCAGTTTTCGGTCGAAAAAGCATAAAAGGTCGTAGCCTCAAGCCCCAGCTTATCACAGTGCTCAAGTACCGTGCGAAATGCCTTTACGCCAAAGCGATGACCGTATTCTCGCGGCATGCCGCGTTTTTTTGCCCACCGCCCGTTGCCGTCCATAATAAAAGCAATATGCCTTGGCAATGTGCTTGCCGTATTAGAAAGCTCTTTCATCTAAATTTCCTCTTGCCTAAAGCTTCGGGCGGAAGAGACCCTTGTCCCACCGCCCGATTCCTAAAAATCAAATAGCCATTACTGCCGCCTGTTTGTCGGAAACGGCGGTATCGATCTTTTTGATATACTTATCGGTAAGATCCTGCACCGATTTTTCAGAGGATTTTCTCTCGTCCTCGGTCATTTCGCCGTCCTTCTCCATTTTCTTGCACAGGTCGTTGGCATCACGGCGAATGTTACGGATCGCAGCCTTAGCCTCCTCACCCATTTTTTGCACCTGCTTCGAAAGCTCTTTTCTGCGCTCCTCGGTCAGCTGCGGGAAGACAAGACGGATCACCTGACCGTCATTGGTAGGTGTGATACCGACATCAGAGGCAAGAATTGCCTTTTCCATTGCCTTGAGGGTGGAAGCGTCGTAGGGCTTGATCACCAAGGTTCTGGCGTCGGCAAGACGGATATCTGCCATGGAATTCAGGGGCGTTTGCGAGCCGTAATATTCAAAGCTCACACGGTTGAGAACCGCAGGGTTTGCCTGACCCGCACGAATGGTATCAAAATTACTGCCAAGCACGGATAGTGCCTTCTCCATTTTTGCTTCAAAATCTTTGGTGTTGAGTTTCATAAGTATATCTCACTTTCAATTTATTAACGGTGTAGCTCGGTACCGATATGCTCGCCCATAACGACGCGGTAAATATTATCGGGATCGTTCAAAGCAAAGGCGTAGCAACGAATATCGTTTTCCATACAGAAGGTGGTGGCAGACAGATCCAGCGCCTTTAGCTGTTTTGCAAGCACTTCGGCGTAGGTTATCTCGTCATAGCGACGGGCGGTAGGATCTATCTTCGGGTCAGCGGTATAAATACCGTCGATATTCTTTGCCATAAGTACGGCATCGGCATCAATCTCAGCGGCGCGCAGCACGGCTGCCGTATCAGTCGAGAAGAAGGGCTCACCAAGACCGCACGCAAAGATCACGACCTTGCCCGCGGCAAGTGCGGCATTTGCATCGCGCACGGTAAATGCATCGGCAAACTTGGGCATTTCCACAGCGCTCATCACAACGGCATCCAGCCCCGCCTGACGGAAGCTGTCTTGGAGCGCAAGAGCGTTGATCGCGGTTGCGAGCATACCCATGTGGTCAGCCTGCTTGCGGTCCATACCGCCGCCCTGTCTGCCACGCCAGATATTGCCGGCGCCAACGATCACACCGATCTCAACCCCAGCCGCACGGCAACGGTTTAACACCTCTGCCACCTTGGCAATAAAATCAAAATCCAGAATGCCCTTATCCTTTTTGGTAAGTGCCTCGCCCGAAAGCTTTAATAAAATACGTTTGTACTTGGGAGCTGCCATAAGAAACACCTCGCTCAAAAGATTTCTATTCTTTTATATTTTACTCTATTTTTAACGTTTTGTAAAGGGGGATTTATCGATTTTTGAAAATAAATATAATATAATCATTTTAATATAAAGAAAATATAGAAAAGGGCGGAATCCCAAACGAGATTCCGCCCTCATAAAAGCTATCATTAAGCCTGGCCGGTAAGCTTTGCGATCTCCTCAGCAAAGTTCTCCTCTTTCTTTTCAATGCCCTCGCCCTTTTCAAACAGGCAGAAGGAAGCGATCTTGATGTCGCCGCCAAGCTCCTTTGCGGTAGCCTTGGTGTAAGCGCCAACAGTCATGCTATCCTCTTTTACGTAAGCCTGCTCAACAAGGCAAACGCGCTCGTAGAACTTGCCAAGACGACCGGAAACAATCTTCTCCAAAATCTGGTCGGGCTTGTTTGCATTCTTGGGATCGTTCTTCATCTGAGCGATAAGAACTGCCTTCTCCTCAGCAACTGCCTCAGCGGGAACATCTTCGATGTTCACGTACTGGGGAGGATTGCCGGCAGCGATCTGCAGTGCGATGTTCTTTGCGTACTCTGCAAAGCCCTCTTTTGCAACAACAGCATCGTCAGCCTCAAACTTCACGATAACACCGGTGGTGCCAAAGCCGTGAATGTAGGTGGAGGTTACACCCTCAACGATCACAAAGCGACGAACAGAAAGGTTCTCCTTGATCACGGAAATGAGCTCAACGAGCGTCTTCTGAACGGTTTCGGTGCTACCAACATAAGTGCACTCCATAAGAGCTGCAACGTCAGCAGGCTTGTTCTCGATAACGGTTTCAAGAAGACCGGTAACAAAGCCCTTGAATGCATCGCTCTTTGCAGCGAAGTCGGTCTCGGAGTTCACCTCAACCATAGCGGTTACACCGTTCTTGGTCATAATGTCAACGCGGCCCTCGGCAGCGATACGGCCAGCCTTCTTCTCAGCGGTAGCAAGGCCCTTCTCACGAAGGATCTTGATAGCCTTATCCTGATCGCCGTCAGCCTCAACCAGTGCGTTCTTGCAGTCCATCATGCCAAGACCGGTCTTAGCACGAAGATCTGCTACGTCTTTTGCGGTAAAGTTAGCCATTTTTTATTCTCCTTAACAAATTACTCTGCGTCAGCTTCTGCTGCTTCCTCTACGGGAGCCTCAGCCTCAGCGGTCTGCTCGCCCTGCTTGCCCTCGATGACAGCGTCAGCGATAACAGAGGAAATGAGCTTGATGGCGCGGATCGCGTCATCGTTACCGGGAATGATATAATCAGCATCATCGGGATCGCAGTTGGTGTCAACGATAGCGATTACCGGAATACCGAGCTTCTTAGCCTCAAGCACTGCGTTGCGCTCCTTGTGGGGGTCAACGATGAACACAGCGGAAGGAAGGGCTTCCATGGTCTTGATACCGCCATAGCTCTTCTCAAGGTCGAAGATCTCCTTTTGCTTGCCTGCAACTTCCTTCTTGGGAAGGAGGTCGAAGGTGCCGTCCTCTTGCATCTTGTTGAGGCTGTTAAGACGGGCAATGGACTTCTTGATGGTCTTGAAGTTGGTCATCATGCCGCCGGGCCAACGTACATTTACGTAGTACATGCCGCAACGCTGAGCCTCTTCCTTAATGGCATCGGCAGCCTGCTTCTTGGTACCAACGAAAAGGATGGTGCCGTTGTTTGCAGCGAGGTCGCGAACAAAGTTGTACGCCTCCTCAAACTTTTTAACGGTCTTCTGCAGGTCAATGATGTAGATACCGTTACGTTCGGTGAAGATGTACTCCTGCATCTTGGGGTTCCATCTTCTGGTGTGGTGTCCGAAGTGAACACCTGCTTCGAGAAGCTGTTTGATGGTAATAACAGACATTTTTATGTCCTCCTTTGGTTTTTTCCACCACGGGATCTCACAGGGCAACCTACGCGGCGCGCAGGCACCGACCCTACTTTTAATACCGTGTGTGTTTTCGCTCGCCATCACGCAAGCGTGTGATATTATAACACAATTTATTATTAAATGCAACACAAAACCAACTTTTTACATTTTGTTTACATTTTGCGTGAGTTTCCTGCTATTTAGGGAAATTTAAATCGCTTCGCGGCATACAACGCACAGGAACAGCGGCGCAATTTCTGCGCCGCTGTTCCTGTGCGATAATTTTTCCTTTTTATAATGTGTAGGTGCTCCCCTTTTAAAGCAGCTCGGAAAAATCGCGGATGTAGCGCTCACAGACCGCGCGCATTTCGTTCTCCATATCGGCAGAGCTTTCATCAAACACACCAAAGACACGCGCACCTGCGGCAATCGCAGTTTGATCGGCATTGATATTATCATCAAGGAAGATGAGCTCTTCTACGGGAATGCCAAGCTCCTTTGCCGCCATCTTATAAATATTTGGGTCGGCTTTTGTGGTGTTAAAATCATCACAGGACCAAACGCGCTCAAAGAGGTCAAAGAGCCCAACGCGTTTCAGGCAGGGATCAAGCGTCTTATGGGGGCTTGCCGTCAAGACCGCGAGGCGCTCGCCGCGGGCGCGGAGCTCGCGCAGGGTATTTTCCACGTGTGCCTTAGCAGGAATGGTATTCATATACGCTTCTACCATATAAGCGGTCATCTCATCAACAAGCTCGTCGCGCGATTTGGTGGCACCAAGCTCGCGAATGAAATAATCCGCCGTGCCGGCAAACCCAAGGGGCGTAATGATTTTAACAATATCGTCGGGATAGGATACGCCGTTTGTGTCCAGCACGTGCAGCACAGCTGCACCGAAAACGGGCATAGAATCCACTAAAGTTCCGTCAAAATCAAACAAATAAACGCTCATTTACATAACCTCAATTCTAAGTTCTTCGTTGTTAATGATCACAGCGGCATGGGTGATGGTGCGGTTGTGATCTGCAATGATCTTTTCCGCCAACACGTCCTCAACGTTCCTTTGGATAAAGCGGCGCATATTCCGCGCGCCGTATTTATGCGAATAGGAACGCTTGGCAATGAACGAAAGTGCCGCGTCGGTAAAGGTAAGCGTGATATGACGCTCGGCAAGGGCAGCCTTGAGTTCATTCATTTGAATGGCGGCAATTTTTGCAAAATCATCTTCATCGAGCGAACGGAAGGTAATAATCTCGTCCACGCGGTTTAAAAATTCAGGGCGCAGGAAGGTGGAAAGTGCCTTTTCGGTGCGCGCATCAACCCCTGTGTTTTCATCTCCGAGGAATCCTGCGAGTGCGCCCGCTTTATCCGATCCCGCATTCGTGGTCATAACAAGCACGGTATTTTCAAAGTTAACGGTCTTACCGCGTGCATCGGTAATTCTGCCGTCGTCAAGAATTTGCAACAGGATATTCAGCACATCGGGGTGCGCCTTCTCGATCTCATCAAAGAGCACGACGGAATAGGGGCGACGGCGGATCTTTTCGGTCAGCTGCCCTGCCTCGTCATAGCCAACATATCCGGGAGGTGCGCCGATGATACGCGACACCGAATGCTTTTCCATAAACTCCGACATATCAAGACGGATCAGCGTTTCGGGGCTGTTAAACAGATCTGCGGCAAGGGTCTTTACCAGCTCGGTTTTACCAACGCCGGTAGGTCCTGCAAAAATGAAGGATACGGGCTTCCTCTTATATGATACGCCCGCACGGTTACGTTTAATGGCACGCGCCACAGCAGATACTGCTTTATCCTGACCGATAATGCGCTTTTTGAGGCGTGCCTCAAGTCCGTCAATGCGTTCAAACTCGTTTTCGCTGATATTGGCAGCAGGCACGCCCGTCCAGATCTCAATAACCTGTGCAAGCTCCTCCTCGCCCATTACCACACGGCCGATCTCGGGCTCGATCTCGGCAAGACGCTCCGAGAGCTGCAGCTCCTTTGCCTTGATCTTGGCAAGCTCCTCAAAGCGGCGTTTCTCCGACTGCTCATCGGTGGCATCCTCCGCCTCAATTCGCTCCCGCTTTTCTTTTTCTGACAACATTTGTTCTTTTATTTCATAACTTTCGTTCAAAACGGAGGAGTTGAGTGAGAGGTTGGCGGCAGCCTCATCGAGGAGGTCAATTGCCTTATCGGGCAGATATCTGTCGGTAATATAGCGCTCGGAGAGCACCACAGCGCGGCGCAAAATCTCATCGGGAATGGTCACTGCATGGAAGCTCTCGTAATAGTGCTTGATGCCGCGCAGCATCTCGACGGTATCGGCAAGTGAGGGCTCATTTACCGTCACGGGCTGGAAACGGCGTTCTAGCGCGCTGTCCTTTTCAATATACTTGCGATATTCGTTTAAGGTGGTAGCACCGATGATCTGCACCTCGCCACGTGAAAGCGCAGGCTTTAAAATATTCGCGGCATTCACACTGCCCTCGGATTCACCCGTGCCCACGATATTGTGCACCTCGTCAATCACGAGAATGATATTCCCCGCATCGGTCACCTCCTTGAGGAGCCCCAATATACGCGACTCAAACTGACCGCGGAACTGCGTGCCCGCCACAAGTGCGGTAAGATCCACAAGATAGACCTCCTTGCCGCGCAGCTTGTAGGGTACGTTATTCTCGGCTATGCGCTGTGCCAATGCCTCGGCAATGGCGGTCTTACCGACACCAGGCTCACCGATGAGGCAGGGATTGTTTTTCTGACGGCGACACAAAATCTGAATGACACGTGCGAGCTCACGCTCACGCCCGACAATGCGGTCAAGCTTGCCCTCGCGCGCACGGCGTGTGAGGTTACGGCAATAGGTATCAAGGAATTTATGCTTCTTTTCCTTTGGTGCTTTTTCCTTTTTCTCGCCCTTCTCCCCTTCGGCGCTCTTTCCCTTTTGCGGATTGCCGAAAAGGCCGCTTTCACGAAAGATCTTGGGGAAATCAATGGCAGGCGCGCCTCCGTCCTCGTTATCGTCGCTGTCACTCGGAAGTCCGCCCTGCAAAAGGCCGTTCAGTTCCTCCTCCATGCCCTCAAGCTGATCGGGGGTAAACCCAAGCTTGCCCATGACGTTACCGATCATTTGATCCGTTGGCATGCCGAGCTCAGCCGCGCATTTCATACACAGCCCTTCTGTTTTTCGTTCTCCGTTTTCAACCTTGGTTACAAATACAGTTGCCACACGCTTGTGGCATTTAGAACACATTACCATTATTTAAATTCAACTGCCTGTGAGGCACTTTCTCTCCATTCTTTCTTAATTGTTGCAGCCATTCTCGCATAGCCCACAACATAACTGACAAAAGCAAATACCATAAATCCAAGTGCCGTTACCCACAAAGCACCGATCAAGATCTTCATGCCGATCGGCATGGGGTTAAGGAAGGCGGAAAATACCACCGTAAAGTTAACGGCAAGATGAAAAAGCGTAAGTGCCGCCTTGCCATACCAACGGCTGACGACCACAACGCGACGGCGGCGCAGCATCAAAAAGCCACAAACACCTTGTGCAAGCTCCTTTAGAACAAACGGGATCGCAAAAAGCCACGGCAAAAAGCCGCCCACCACCAAGGAAAGCAGCAACGCTCCCTGCATCAGCTTATCCGCAACGGGATCAAGCATTTTGCCAAAACGCGACACCCAGCCGTTGCGGCGCGCAAGATATCCGTCAAGCACATCTGTTATTGCCGCAAGCCAAGAAACGGGCAGTGCCGCAATAGGCGCAACCGCAAAAAACAATACGATAAATATCGGTACAAGCAACAAACGCAGCACCGTTAAAATATTCGGAATATGCTTCATGAAATCACCTCTTACCTGCCGATCTTAAAATGTAATGCCTCGGCAGGATACAGCACACGCGCGCTGTTATCACCGAGCGCCGCGATAGCGAGCGCGCTGTCATCAACAGTAAACTTTTTAACCTTTTGTGCATCGTCAAACTGCATGCAAATAACATCCGTATTGCCAAGCAACCACAGGTAGTTATCGGAAACGGAAAGCGCCTTTACTCTACCCAAATGTGTAAATTCCGTTTCAACTTTTCCTTTCTTATCAAGAACCAGCACGCGGTAAGCGGTATTGATACGGTCAGTTTCAAGGGCGAGAGCAATACCGTTTTCTCCTACGCTATACGCGGCAAGCGTAGCACCGTCAAAGCGTACTGTTTCATATACCTTTCCCTCATGGGATATAACATGACACGCGGTATCGGTAATCACAGCCAGCTTGGCAGATGCGGTATAGCCCGCGACCAAGGGAAAGCCGGGAAGAACCGTTGAGGACAGCGGCTTCTCGTCACCGATCATATATACGTCAACAGCAGTGCCTTGTGCAACCGCGCCGACAAGTGTGACGGTTCGACCGTTTTCCGAGATCAAGGCACTGACCGTCGCCGATGCGCGCCCAAAGCGTTGCTTCAAATTGAAGTCAGCATCAAAAAGCAAAACCTCGGAAAGCGCAGTGTCGGAGCCTGTAATAATTGTAAAATACCCCGAGTTTGAAACAAAAACACCGTAAATGGGCTGCTCGGTTACGCCCTCGTAAAGCTTAGTATAGGAATTACAAACGCAAAATGAGGTTGCACCGAAATCATACGCTATTAGGTAATCGCGTGATATGGCAATGCGTGGGGCCGCGTACGGCGTTTCGTGTGTAACAGCCAACAACCGAGTACTGTCAGCTCCATAAATATCCACACCGCCGGCGTGTGCCACGGCGACACCTGCGCGGTAGGGGGCAGGCACTGCATTTTCCCCTTTATAGTCGTAATACACAGTTGTGTCACCCTGCTCCGGCAAGGAGGCAAGGGTTGTGATATCCTTGCCGAAATAAAAGAGGCTATCATAGCTGAAAGCATGTGCAAAAAGCACCGAAAACATCACCAAAAACAAAACAAGCACAAACGCCACGATCAACCATGCGGTATGATACTTCTTCGAAACACGCGCCCAATAGCTAAGCGGCTGCTCCCCGGCTTGCACCAGAGCACCGGGTGACGCCTGCACTAAGGCCGTACTGCGGCTTTCGTTTTCCATAACAACCTCCTTTTCAATCTCATTTATGTCATTTTATTCGTAAAATACGCGATCGAGATAAAGACCGCAGGCAGGGGCAGTAGCGCCGCACGCCTTTCTGTTTTTCTCCTTTAAAAAGGTTGAAACATCACCGGGCGAGAGTCTGCCCCTGCCCACCTCGATCAGTGTCCCTGCCATAACGCGCACCATATGATAAAGAAATCCGTCGGCACGCACGCGGAAGGAAATGAAATCTCCTTTTTTTATAACAGATGCCCCAAGCACATGACGAACAGGATCCTTTTCATCGGGATCACCGTCGCGCAATGCGGTGAAATCATGCCTTCCCACAAAATGCTGCGCCGCCGCATGCATCGCCGCAATAGCGGCATCGTCAAATCGCTTTGGAATATGATAGGCGCGACCTTCAAGAAAAGGATCTCGCTCAGCACCGTTGTAAATAAGATACTCGTATTCCTTGGATATCACGCTGTACCGCGCGTGAAAGTCCTCGGGCACGGCGCGCGCCTCTAGCACGGCAATGTCACAGGGCAAATGCACGTTCATGGCACGCGGAATGCGGTCAAGCGGCACGGTCGTGTCGAGGGTATCCGTTCCCTTTTTCGTAACCGTTGCACAAAAGCCACGCGCGTGCACGCCGCTATCGGTACGGCTGCACCCGACAATGTCACAGTCAAAGGAAAACACTGCCCTCGCTGCTTGATTTAGCTTTTCCTGTACGGTGATACCGTTTGGCTGTACCTGATAACCGCAATACGCTGTCCCGAGATACGCAATTTTCAGTAAGACCTTCATCATATGCCTCACATAGTATAGCCGATACCGCGGTGATTGAGGTAAACAAGCGCGGCACCAAATGCGACCATGCAGACAAGTGCTGCAAAATCACCGATACGCAAATGCGGCACCGTCATTTTTGTTCTTCCCTTACCGCCGCGATAGCAACGGCATTCCATTGCCATAGCAAGCTCATCCGCGCGCCGAACAGAGGACAGGATCAGCGGAATAAGGATCGGCACCAAAGCCTTGGCACGCTTCACAAGTCCGCCGCTTGAAAAATCCACACCGCGCGCCTTTTGGGCGTTCATGATCTTGGCAGTTTCCTCCATTAAGGTGGGAATAAAGCGAAGCGCGATACTCATCATCATAGCAAACTCGTGCGCGGGAAATCGAATCAAACGAAGAGGAGAAAGCAGACTCTCGATGGCATCGGTCAATGCGATCGGGGTTGTGGTATAGGTAAGAAAAATGCTTGTACCAAAGATCAGAACGACAATGCGCACCAGCATAAATACCGCGCTGTAAACGCCCTCCACATAGATCGTAATGCGCCAAAAGGAAACCAGCACGCTTGTTCCCGTGGCAAAAAACAGATTGAGCACCGCGGTAAACAGCATGATAAAAAAGAGTGGTCTCAGAGAGCGCAGCACAATACGCGCAGGGATACGGCTAAGGATCAGCAATACCACCGCAGATGCCAGCAACGCGCCGAATGCCAACACGTTTTTACAAAGAAACGCGGCAACAATATAAAGTACGGAAAGTATCACCTTCATGCGCGCATCCATTGCGTGCAGCGGTGAGTGGGCAGGATAATACTGCCCAAATGCGATATTCTTCATCAAACAGTATGTCCTTTACCTAATAGCTTACGGAGCGCGGCGGTTGCCGCCTCTACTGTATAAATGCCCTCGGGCACGGCAACGCCGCGCGCGCGAAGCAGCATCATCAAATGTGTGATCTGCGGCACATCAAGCCCTACGTCTGTAAGCTTTGATGCATTGGCAAACACCTCATCACGCGTGCCGAAAAGGCACACCTTTGCGTGCGACATTACAATAATATCATCACAATATGCCGCCATATCCTCCATGCTGTGGCTGACGATGATAACGGTGGAGCCCGTCGCTTTGCCGTAGGCGCGAATGCCTTGCAAAATAACATCTCTGCCGCGCGGATCAAGCCCCGCCGCGGGCTCGTCGAGCACGAGTATCTCGGGGCGCATTGCCATAATACCGGCAATGGCGGCACGGCGCTTTTGGCCACCCGAAAGCTCAAAGGGAGAACGGTCAAGCAGCGCAGCCTCAAGCCCCACAAATGCCGCAGCCTCTTTTGTACGGCGTGCGATCTCTTCTTCGGCAAGCCCCATGTTTCGGGGACCGAACGCGATATCCGCGCGGATCGTTTCTTCAAAGAGCTGATACTCGGGATACTGCATCACAAGCCCTACGCGAAAGCGGATATCGCGCATTTTTTTCGGCTCTGCCCAGATATCCTTTCCGTCAAGCAATACCCTACCCGCCGTCGGCTTTTCAAGGCCGTTAAAAAGCTGTACCATAGTAGATTTACCCGAGCCTGTATGCCCGATTATGCCTGTCACCGTACCCTCGCGAACCGAAAGACTCACGTCGTCAAGAGCTCTGATTTCAAAGGGTGTGCCCTCGCCGTAGATATATGACACATGCTCTAAGGATAAAACAGCCATTACATCACCTCCAAAGCGCGGCAAATAAGATCTGCACATTCTTCGACTGTGACGGGATCTCCCGCCAGCGCAACCCCCTCGGCACGCAGTGCGTGCACGAGCGACGTGCATTGCGGCACATCAAGCCCTGCCGCCAGCAGCCTTGCAGGATCGGCAAAGACCTCGCGCGGTGTGCCGTCCATGATAACCACGCCGTCATCGATCACGATCACGCGGTCAGCGCGTGCAGCCTCATTCATATAATGCGTGATAGATAGCACGGTAATGCCCTTTTCGCGATTGAGTGCCTCAACCGTTTCAATTACTTCCCGACGCCCCAAGGGATCGAGCATGGCAGTTGCCTCATCCAATATGATACAGTTCGGCTCCATGGCAAGAATCCCCGCAATGGCAACGCGCTGCTTTTGTCCGCCCGAAAGACGGTGCGGCTCGTGCCGCGCATATGCTGTCATACCAACTGTGGCAAGGGCCGCATCTACGCGCGCGCGTATCTGTGCCGGCGGCACACCGAGATTTTCCGGGCCGAACGCCACGTCATCCTCAACAATGGTAGCAACCAACTGATTGTCGGGGTTTTGAAAGACCATGCCGACCTGACGGCGCAGTGCATAAAAATCATCCTCGGTAAGCTCGGGAGAGGTCAGATCCTGTCCTGCCACCCAAAGCTCGCCGCTATCGGGCTCGAGTATCATATTAAGGAGCTTTGCCAAGGTTGATTTGCCCGAGCCGTTATGCCCGAGAATAGCAACGTATTCCCCCTTGGCAATATCAAGCGTAATACCGCGAAGGACCGGCTGCTTCAAGCCGTTTTCATCGGAATACGAATAGCAAAGATCTTTTGTGTGAATAAAGGGTTCTTTCATCGTTACACCTCAAGTTCCCAACGCGCACTCGCACCGCACGGGAGGTAAGAGCCTGTTTGCGTGACCTTCAGTCCAAGCTCCTCGGCGGAGGTCTTGCCGCCAAAGCGCGAGCGAACCTTGAGATCAAGAATATAGCTCATGGCAAGGGGCGACAGACCCGTGGTATAGGAATTGATCAGGAAAAACAAAGGCTCGCGCGACAAGAGCTTAGCGGCAAGCTCTACCAGCTCCCCGACACAATCCTCAATTTTCCAAACCTCGCCCGAAGGGCCTCTGCCGTAAGAGGGCGGATCCATAATAACGGCATCGTAAAAATTACCGCGCTTGATCTCTCGCTCCACAAACTTTTTGCAATCGTCAACGATATAACGAATGGGGGCATCAGCAAGCCCCGACAGGCGCGCATTTTCCTTGGCTTGCGCTACCATTCCCTTTGCCGCATCCACGTGCACCACAGAGGCGCCTGCCTTTGCCGCTGCCACCGTGGCACCTCCCGTATAGGCAAACAGGTTTAACACCTTAATGGGGCGTCCCGCCTTTTTGATCTTTTCGCCAAACCAATCCCAGTTTGCCGCCTGCTCGGGGAAAAGACCCGTGTGCTTAAAGCCCATGGGCTTAATTAAAAAGGTGAGATCGCGATAGTTGATCTTCCATTCTGCAGGCAGTCGGTTCTGCTTCCACGCGCCGCCCCCCGCCGAGGAACGGCGGTAAACGGCATCGGCACGCTTCCATGCGGGATGTGCGGCGGCACCGCGCCAAATGATCTGCGGGTCGGGACGCACCAAAATATATTTCCCCCAACGCTCAAGTCGCTCGCCGTCAGAGGTATCCAGTAATTCGTAATCCTTCCAGTGCTCGGTATAAAACATGCTCTACTCCTGCTCAGTTGTTAAAATATTTTGCAAGGCGCGATGCACCGCTATGTGCGTGGCACACGGCAATGGCAAGTGCATCGGCAGTATCGTCGGGCTTGGGCGTTTCCTTTAACCCCAAAAGGCTTGTCACCATGGTCATGACCTGCTTCTTCTCAGCTCTGCCGTATCCCACCACCGCTTGCTTGACCTGCAAGGGTGTATATTCCGCAATGTGAAGCCCCTTTTGCTCACCGCACAAAAGCACAATGCCACGTGCCTCGGCAACGCGAATACCCGTGGTAATGTTGGTGTTAAAAAACAGCTCCTCAACTGCCATTTCCTCAGGGTGAAAGTGGTCAATCACGGTATTTAGATCACGGTAGATCCCCGCGAGTCGCTCCTCGGTGCGCACCCCTGCGGGTGTGCGTATCGCACCGTAGCCAAGCGTTTTGAATTTGCCTGCGCGATATTCTATCACGCCCCACCCGACGATCGCAAGGCCTGGGTCTATGCCGAGAATGATCATAACGCCGTTTTCCCTTTCACAAAAATATATAATATTATATCATATTTTTGCGCGCGAGTCAAAGGGTTTGTGAAAGAAAATAAAAAAATTGTTTTTGCTTTACTTATCGAAAAAAATGTGTTATACTGAAAGGTAACAAGTAAAAGAGAAAAAAGAAGGGCGGTGGCTGAATGCAGATCATAAAGCTTTTCCCTAACATGATAATTGAACTTAAAAAGCCACACCCCTGCGGCAGACGCAATTTTAAAATTTTGCGCGTGGGCAGTGTGTGCCGAGTAGTGTGTCTTGGCTGTGGGCGCGACATGGATATTGACCGTTTAAAGCTTGAAAAAAGTATCAAAAAGACCAATTTGCCGCAAGAACAAAACTTGTCAAAATAAGCATTATATTATTGTTTAAAAGAACTATATTTACTACTTTGTAGATTTTTAAGTAAAAATGGAGGGTTTATGTTTCATTACATCAGCGGTCCCTTAACTGTACTTATGCCAACCGCCGCCGTGGTAGATGCGGGCGGCGTCGGCTTCAAATTAACGGTCAGCAGCAACACCTATGAAAGAATTTCTCCTGCGGCTGCGGGCAAGGAACGCGTGAAGCTTTATACGCATCTTGCCATACGTGAGGACGACATGGAGCTTTTCGGATTTTATGACGAAAGCGAGCTTGAAACCTTCCGCTTGCTGATCACGGTTTCGGGCGTGGGCCCCAAAGCCGCTATGGCGATCCTTTCCGCTTTCACTCCCGAAAAATTTGCACTTGCCGTTTGCACTGAGGACAAAAAGACCATTGCACGCGCTAATGGCATTGGCCCGAAGACCGCCGCGCGCATCATTCTTGAGCTACATGATAAAATGGCGGCAGGCGCCCCCCTGCCCTCTGCCTTTGAGGGTGCGGTTGCGGCAATGCCCACGCCACAGATCAGCGGCGGCAACAACATCACCGAGGCGCAGGAGGCACTGCTTGTCCTCGGTTACAGTCGCACCGAGGTACTGCGTGCACTTTCCGGTATCGATACCGCTACACTTGACACAGAAAATATCATTCGTGCCGCACTGAAAAAACTGATGTAAGGAGAGCGCAAATGGATTTTAATTTGGGTATGGACTTCACCGCGGGAGATGACTTTGATTTTGAAAACCGCATCCTCTCCACCGGCGAAACAAAGGAAGACACAGGGGAGGTGTCCCTGCGCCCGCAAGCGCTTACCGATTATGTGGGACAGGAAAAGGTAAAGGAAAATTTAAAAATTTATATTGAGGCGGCAAAAAAACGCGGCGACAGCCTTGATCACGTGCTGCTCTACGGCCCTCCCGGACTTGGCAAAACCACGCTTTCTAACATCATTGCCAACGAAATGGGCGTAAACATCCGCGTGACCTCAGGCCCTGCCATTGAAAAGCAGGGGGATCTTGCGGCACTCCTGACCAATCTTTCCGAGGGTGACGTGCTCTTCATCGATGAGATCCACCGCCTTTCCCGCACGGTAGAGGAAATACTTTACCCTGCAATGGAGGATTATGCGCTGGATATCATCATCGGCAAAGGACCTGCTGCACGCAGCATCCGCATCGATCTCCCCCGTTTCACCCTCATTGGCGCGACCACGCGTGCAGGGCAATTAAGCACCCCGCTTCGCGACCGCTTTGGCGTTATGCTAAAGCTTGAGCTTTACACGCCCGAGGAGCTTGCAAGGATCGTCACGCGCAGTGCCGATATTTTGGGGCTCCCCATTTCCGATGACGGTGCGATTGAAATTGCCTCGCGCTCGCGTGGCACGCCGCGTATTGCCAATCGCTTGCTCAAGCGCGTGCGCGACTTTGCACAGATCAAGGGCAACGGTGAGATCTCCTCTGATATTGCAAATTACGCATTACAAAAATTAGAGATCGACGGGCTGGGGCTCGATAACATTGACCGCCGCATGCTCTCCACGATCATTAAATTTTACGACGGTGGCCCCGTAGGGCTTGAAACACTTGCCGCCACGATCGGCGAGGAAGCAATCACCCTTGAGGACGTGTACGAGCCGTATCTCATGCAAATAGGCTTTCTCTCGCGCACACCGCGCGGCAGATGCGTCACACGCCTTGCCTATGAGCATTTGGGGCTTCCCTATCACAACATTACACGCAGCGGCGAGCAGATCAATTTTTTTGAGGAATCGGTTGAAAAAAACAAATAATTTTATTATAGCCAATTAAATAAAGGCAATGCCCGCACGTATGACAGTCATTTTCTGTTCATACGTACGGGCATTCATTATTTACAGCATAAACGGGAAGGTATACAGTGCGCGGCGTAGCGCTTCAAAGAGGCAAACGCGCGCCTTTTCGGGTGTAAATCTTGTAATGTCGCAATCTACACGGTAGGCGGGTCGCGAAAGCTTCTCGATACACCAATCGGCAAGACCGCCCTCCGGAAATACTTTTTCGGGGCCGATAAGGCGGTAGCCCGTAGCTCGCCCTAAAATGCGCCCTGCCGCCATGGTTTTTGCCGAAAGCTTATCCTTACAGCTACAAGAGATCTCTCCTTGACCCAAATGAAATTCGAGCAAGCCGAGCAGATCTTCTCCAAGGAAGCGCAAAAGTCGGCAAAGTCCTGCTGTTTCGGGCTCGCTTTCAGGATATTCACCGCTATACCCCTTGGGCGCACCGTTTAAGATCCCTGCGGCACGCTCAAGCTGTTTATGCGAGAGAAAGCCTGCATCAAAATTGTGCGAGAGCTCCACGCCGCGTGCGTTTGCTTGCCACGCCGAAAAATCCTCCGTGCCGTTCATTTGCAGCACGCGTGCACGAAGCGGATTATCCGCCTTTACCCCCTCGGTGGCATAACCTACACCGTCAGGGTTGAGCATAGGGATCACAATAATACGTCGTTCACGCAAAAGATAGGAAACCGAAACATCATATATTTTACTGTCCTTTTCGTGTTGCTTGATACAATCTCGCACAAAATCCAGCAAAAAAAGCGAAAGAAGTGACTCGTTTCCACCAATGGCACCCACGTAAACCACCGCTTTTTTTCCGTTTCCCAATGTAAAAACAGGAATCTCTCTGCCAAGTATAGAACGCGCTGTCACGTCGCATCTGATCCCGCCATGACCGCACAATTCCTTGGCAACGGCAGCAAAATTTTCAAGATCATATGATGTATTGTAAAGCATAAACCCACCTCCCACTCCTTTTATCCTATGCCATAAAAAGCCAAATATGCAAATTTGAGAGAAAATGTTTGCAATTTCGATGACTTTGTGTTATGATAGCAGTATATTGAGTAAAAAGGAGTATTTATGCCAAAATCTTTTCTTAAAACAGCCACTATTGTTGTTTTTGCTGTCATGGCACTGTATGCGCTGGTGCTTGTGCCCCTTTATGAGGTCGTTGCGTGTGATATCATGCTCATGGATACGCTTGTGTTTGATGCCGTGGATCTTTTACTGCAATGGGCTGAAATTTTCGCGCTGATCCTCGTTTTAGCCTTTTTGCTTGTTGGTGTATGGAAAGTGGGCAACGCCCCCGATTGCCGCAAACTCTTTGCACTGCTGGGCGGCGCGCTGCTTTTTAAATACGTCGGCGCAGTGCTGGCACTCTCGGTCGTGCACGGATCACTCGATATCACGCTGGATTACGGCGGTTATATTGTTTCTATTCTTCTTGAGCTCCTTCCCTGTGCGCTCCTTGTTTTTCTCACGCACAGGCATCTTACAACTCAAGCTCAGCTCAAAAAAGAGAAGGACCGCGCAGCCATGATTTTGGGACAAGAGCCGAAAAGCGAGCTCCCCGCCCTCCCCTTTACCAAGCTTTTTGACCGTGAAAATCCATTGCAAAAATTCGTTTACATCACCCTTGGTGTCGTTACGGGCATTCGCGCACTTTCCTACATTGCATCGGAAATTGCGTATTCCATGCTCGGCTTTGCCTATCATCTTTCCGATCTGCCCATAACGCTCCTTTATTTATTTTTACTTGTATTACTCCCCTCTTTTATCGGTTATTTGATATTTTTTGCAACCGTAAAATTTGCTCTGCGCAAGGATAGACAAGCAAATTAAAATTTACAAGGTGCCGCACAACAGCTTTCGCGTTGTGCGGCACCTTTTTTATAAAATTAAGCTCACGACAGGCAAAGACCTGTTTCTTTCACTACCGCGGCAATTTCCTCCACTGCGCAGTGGCAGATATCCTCACTCACCGCCTCCACCATAATACGCACGACAGGCTCGGTGCCGCTTTCGCGCAGCAGTACGCGCCCACTGTCCCCCAGCCTTTCACGCACCGTGTCAACCGCGGCCATCACTGCCCCGTTTTCGCAAACCGCCCTCTTATCGCTCACGGGCAGATTTTTGGTGATCTGCGGCAGCATGGTAACAGGGGCAACCAACTCTTGGAGTGTTTTTGACTCACAAGCCATCACCTCCATAATTTTGAGTGCCGTCAGAATACCGTCGCCCGTGGTGGCATACTGTGATAAAATAATGTGCCCTGCCTGCTCCCCACCGAGCACCAAGCCGTTTTGCTGCATGCGTTCATACACAAAGCGATCCCCAACAGCGGTTTTTACGTAGGAAATACCACTTTCCAAAAGGGCTTTGTAAAGGCCCAAATTAGACATTACAGTGGTGACGACGGTGTTTTTTGCAAGCACTGTGCGCTCTTTTAAATGCTTGGCAAGCAAATAGAGTATCTGATCTCCGTTTATTACCTCACCCGTAGCATCAACGGCAATACACCGATCGGCATCTCCGTCAAAGGCAAATCCCACGTCAAGTCCATTGGCACGCACGTGCCGCGCCAAGCTCTCGACATGAAGTGCCCCTGCCTTGCTGTTGATATTGGTGCCGTTTGGTTTTGTATGAATGGGATATACCAATGCCCCAAGTGCCGTAAACACCGCTGGAGCAATTGAGGACGCCGCACCGTTTGCACAGTCAAGACCAATGCGAAAGTCGTGAAATTCACAACCCACGCAGGAAATAAGATGCTGTACATACCGTATTCTTGCTGCCTCATGATCCACGATCCTACCGATATCTGTACCCGTGGCAAACGGGAGATCGTTTTCATAAACGCCAAGGGCTGCAAGATCTCCCTCAAGATATCGCTCAATTTGATCGGTCATGGCGTCCTCTGCCTTAGCACCGTTTTTACCGATCAGCTTTATGCCGTTATCCTGATAGGGATTGTGGCTGGCAGAGATCATTACACCCATGTCAAACTGCTCCGAGGCAACAGTAAAGCAAATATTCGGCGTGGTTGTCACGTGCAGTAAATATACGTCTGCACCCGATGCCACAAGCCCTGCGGAAATGGCATATTCGAGCATATAACAGGAAAGCCTGGTATCCTTACCCACTGCCACGCGCATTTTTTTGCCATTTTGCCTGCCCCACCAGCCAAGAAAGCGTCCGATCTTATAGGCATGCGTTGCGGTAAGATCAATGCCCGCCTCGCCGCGAAATCCGTCTGTACCGAAATAGTTTCCCATTACCGCCTCTCCTTTACGAAAAGTCACATTTACATCATAGCAAAAAAGGCGAAAAATGTGAAAATTGAAATTCCACCAAAACGCACGCAAAAAACCGCTTTTCTGCTGTAAAACAGCAAAAAAGCGGTCTTTGTTTGGCACTAAATTTTCAAAGTGTATTACAAATACTTTTTAATGGTATCGGTAGCGTCTTCTACAGGAATAGAAGCGGTCATAAATACGTTTACATCATGCTTAGCAAGCAGAGCGTTCAGGCTTTCAAGCATTACCTCAAGCTCAGCGATGTTACCGCCGCAGATCTTAAAGGTGTTATCCACAAACAGATCGGTCACGTCGTAATTGCTGGCAAGAATGCCCGCAACAAAGCCGTAAAGTGCCTTTGCATCGCGAATGAGATACTCCTCGGTATCAACAAGGCGAACTTTGGATTTAATATCAAAACGCAGCTGCGTACCCTTCTCCACACAAACAACATCACCGTGCGAAGTAGCAGCAGCGGCATTAACTTTTTCGATCAGAGTCTTGGTTTTACCCGTACCCTTTACGCCAATCATCAATTTGAGCATGACAATACCTCCGTTTTGTAACATAACAGAATATTTATTCTGCTTATGTCTTTATTATACACGATACTTTTTTTGATTGCAGGGGGTTTTGGAAAAAAATACAAAGAAAAGCAAGCCAAAGAAAAATTTTGGCTTGCTTTTCCCACCTTTTCGCTTTATTTCGCCAAGCGTGCATCAAGCACTGCCTTTTGTGCCTCGTATCCGGGCTTTCCAAGTAGTGCAAACATATTTTTCTTATAAGCCTCAACACCCGGCTGATCAAAGGGATTTACGCCAAGCAAATACCCCGAAATCGCGCAGGCTTTTTCAAAGAAATAGATCATATAGCCAAGGGAGTAGGCACTGCGATCCTTCATCTCAAGCAGGATATTGGGCACACCGCCGTCAATGTGAGCAAAGAGTGTACCCTGCTGTGCCATGCTGTTTACATAGCCGAGATCCTTGCCGGAGAGGAAATTCAAGCCGTCAATATTGTCGGGATCGTTTGGAATTTCCAATGCCGCGCCGGTATCCTTGACGGAAATAACGGTTTCAAACAAATTACGCATGCCGTCTTGAATATATTGCCCAAGGGAGTGCAGATCGGTAGAGAAAATAACCGATGCAGGGAAAATGCCCTTTCCGTCCTTGCCCTCACTCTCACCAAACAGCTGCTTCCACCACTCCGAAAGCATCTCTATAAAGGGCTCATAGCCAACCAAAATTTCGGTAGTCTTTCCCTTTCGAAGCAAAATATTGCGCAGTACTGCATACTTATAGCAATCGTTTTTCGAAAGATCAGGATCAACAAGTGCAACGCGTGCTGCCTCGGCACCCACTATCAGCGCATCGGTATCCACACCGGAAACAGCAATGGGCAAAAGTCCCACTGCGGTGAGCACAGAGAATCTGCCACCTACGTCATCGGGCACCGTGAAGGTTTCGTACCCAACCTGATCGGCAAAGCCCTTTAGCGTGCCGCGTGCGCGGTCAGTCGTGACAAAAATGCGCTCACGTGCGCCCTCCTTGCCGTACTTTTTCTCCAGCAGCTCACGGAATACACGGAAGGCAACCGCAGGCTCGGTTGTAGTACCCGATTTGGAGATGACGTTAATGCAAACGTCCCTTCCCTCACAAATGGACAGCAGCTCCTGCATATGAGAAGCACTGATATTACAGCCCGAGAAATAAATGTCGGGGGTATCCTTTTTTAAATTATTATAAAGCGGAGATTTGAGAAACTCCACCACGGCACGTGCACCGAGGTAAGAGCCACCGATGCCGATCACAATGAAAACATCGCAGGTTTTTTTGATTTTTTCGGCAGCTGCCTTAATACGAGCGTACTCTGCCTTGTCGTAATCACGCGGCAGATCAAGCCAACCAAGGAAATCGTTGCCCAAGCCTGTTTTTGTGTGCAGCATTTCGTGTGCGGCTGCAACCATGGGTTGCATAGATGCATATTCGCTCTCGGTTACAAAAGAGCTTGCATATTTATCGATCAAACGTATTGCCATTTGAAACCTCTTTCTGTTTGATATTTGTTTGTCAATCTCATTTTACTATACCAATGCCAAAAATGCAAGATGATTTTTTAATTTTCTTGGAACTTTTTTCCAAACCGTTTTTACAAAAGCAAAAATTGCTGTAAAATGCGCCAAAACAGCGTACCAAAGCTGATCTTATCGATATTTTCCGTTGCGATTACGGGAACAGAACCGATTTCCTTTCCTTCAAGCACATATACCACACGCCCAATTTCCTCACCTGCCCTAACGGGTGCCGTAAGGCTTTCGGGCAACTCCAAGGTTGCACTGACATTTCCCGATGCCCCCTTTTCAACGGTTGCGGCAAAGGCATCAAACGCAAGCGAGCAAGCGGACTTCACGCCGCCCTGCACGGGCAGTGTAAGAGTTCCCTCCTTTGCGCGATACGTGCTGTAGGTGGCAAAGCCGTAGTCAAGAAGCTTGGCGGCGGTATTGTTGCGCTCATCGCGCGTATCAGCCGCCATGATCACACAAATCAGTGATACACCCTCACGCTCGGCAGTGGCACTAATGCAGAATTTTGCGCGTGCGGTAGAGCCTGTTTTCAGCCCCGTACACCCGCGATAGAAGCGCACCAAGCGATTGGTGTTCGTGAGGCCAAACGTGCCTTCTCTGATCGTATCCATCCAAATACCGCTATATTCAAGAATTTTTTTATGTGAGATCAGAGCACGCGACATGATTGCGATATCCCTGGCTGAGGTCACGTGATTGGTGGCGGTATCGTCAAGGCCGTTTGTATTTTCAAAATGCGTATTTTTCATGCCAAGCTCTGCTGCACGGGCATTCATGCTTGCTACAAACGCCTCCTCGCTGCCTGCTACGTGCTCTGCAAGCGCCACGGCACAATCGTTGGCGGAAGCAATAATCACGCACTTGAGCATTTCCTCAACGCTCATGGTTTCCCCTTCCTTTAGATAGACCTGTGAGCCGCCCATGGATGCCGCGTGTGCGCTCACGCTAACCATGTCACCAAGGGAAAGCTTACCGCTATCAATAGCCTCCATGACCAAAAGCAGCGTCATCACCTTTGTTACGGATGCGGGTGGCAATGCCTCGTCGGGATTTTGCTCAAAAAGCACCTGCCCCGTGGTAGCATCCATTAAAATGGCTGATTTACAGGGAAGGTCGCCGAGTGCAGCACTTACAGCTGTTTCTTGGGTATCGATCACAGCAGGCTCTACAGTAGTAGCCCCCACTGTGATCACCGAGCAAAGGCAAAGTATCACTGCCAACAGCACGGAAATTATTTTCGTTTTTTTCAAAAAAATCACCCCCGCTTTAACTTATGTAAAGCAGGGGGATAAAAGAACTTATTTCATTTTACGGGGTTACTTTCTCACGCCAAACGCATAAACGGTAGTATAGTCATAGATCTCACCGGGGCGCAACACCACGTTGGTAAAATGGGGCTGGTTGATGCTATCCGGCATTTTTTGCGTTTCAAGGCAGATAAAGCTTTCCGGGCTTTGCGGATAGCCACCCTTTAAGGGGTAATTGGGATTGCGAAGTCCTCCCGCCGAATAGAGCTGCACACATGGCATATTTGTCAGGGTCTTCATTTCAATGCCTGTTTTTTCACAGTAAAGCGATGCGCGGCAAACTGGATCTTTCGTTTCACCACCCGTGAAATTAAGGCAGTGGTCGTAGCCGCCGCCACGGCGCATATCTTCGTTTTTAAGGTCAAAATCGCGCCCTACAGTCTTTGATTTGCGGAAATCAAAGGGTGTTCCCGCGACCGAGCGCAGCTCACCCGTGGGAATCTTTTCATCATCGGTAGTTAAATAGGTATCGGCATCGATCCAAAGCTCGTGATCAAGCACCGTACCCGAGGCAAAACCACCAAGATTAAAGTAAGCATGGTTGGTCATATTTACAACGGTTGGCTTATCGGTGGTAGCAACGTAGCGGATCGAAAGCGCGTTATCGGCAGTTAAGGTATAGGTAACTGTTACGTCAAGTGTGCCGGGATAGTTCTCCTCGCCGTCGGGCGACACATAACGAAGGCGAAGAGCAGGCTCTGCACCGTCAACGGGGATCGCTTCCCACAGCTTGCGCGAAAAGCCCGTGGGGCCACCGTGAATGTGGTTGTTGCCGTTGTTTTGTGCGAGGATATAGGTCTTGCCATCAAGCACAAAGCTTGCGCCCTTGATACGGTTGGCAAAACGCCCGATGAGAGAACCTTGGCATCCGTTACCGTAATAATAATCAAGCACATTATCAAAGCCGCCGATCACGTCAACCAATCGTCCCTTTCTATCGGGTACAAGCAGCTGCTGAACGGCACCCGCATAGTCAAGAATAGCCGCTACCGCGCCGTTTTCATTTTGCAAAACATAGCGCGAAACTGCGCGCCCATCGGGCAATTTGCCAAAATGCTGCTTTTGAATGCTCATCTTCAATACCCCCTTCGTTCTTTCAAATACGAATTAACGCCTTTTTTGTTGTTTTGTGATAATGCCCACAACACGGCAAAGCGCAGGAGAGAGCGCCATATTAAGAATCATTTCAAAAATAAAGTTTAACCCCGCGCAACCGATAATCACGAAATAAAGAAAGCTTTGTCCAATTCCCTGTGCAATACCGGATACCGTATCCATCATTGTAACACAGCCGAGCACAAACACGCCCGTATTTACAACCGGCGCAATGCCTGCTGCCAAAAATGTAGCCAGCAGGGGCTTTGTTTGACGCACGGCGCGATACACCGTGCCCGACAAAAAGCCCGCAAGTGTAGATTTTACAAGGCAAGTCAGTGCCGTAAGCACGGGGTGATCCGCAAACAGCATCGCCGTAAAGGGATCGGTTGCCATAACGCCACACACCACAAATACCACCATGCCAAACACAAAGCCAAGCCAAGCGCCTGCCATGGGCCCAAGCAGCATCGCACCGAGTGCGATTGGAACTAAGACAAGGCTAACGGGTGTGCCAAGAAAGGGTAATTTGATTGCCACGCCCGCGAGCTGCAAAATCAGCACCGCCGCGGTAAGTAGCGCAAGCTCTACCATTCCTACAACATTTAATCTTTTTTTACTTGTTCTCATACAAGTCTCCTTACTGCCGTTCCCTTTTGGATACGGCGAAAATTTATATAACACAACGCCTTGACAGGGTAAGATCCCGTGGGTATCTTCCTTGCACGAAGCGCGGTATTATTCTGTTATTATTTTTGATTTAACCTATAAATTGCCGCAAGCCCACACAGGGTGAGCTCGGGTATATACTGCGTATTTGCAGGCAAATAGGCACGCATTACCTCGGCATAGCCGCCGCACACCACCAAGGGTGTGCTCATAGGTAGCTTCAATATTCTTTTATACTGCTCTGCAAGCCCGCAAGCCGCCATGGCTCCGCCACGCACAACACCTGCGCGCATACAGTCGGGTGTGTTTTTTCCAAGAGCCTCAACTCCCCCACATGCGGGGACATCGGGCAGGAGCGCAGCGCCGTCGAGCGCATGAAGCGACATCCCTACGCCCGGCATGATCGCGCCGCCCTGCAGTGCTGATCTTTCATCAACTGCAATGACAGTGGTTGCCGTACCGAAATCAACAATGATCACAGGCGCACCCACACAGGCAATTGCCCCGGCTGCATTGGCGGCGAGATCGGCTCCAAGCTCCGCAGGGTTATCAAGCCGAATGGAAAAGCCGGTTTTTACACCGGGGCCAACCACGGTAACAGGCACACCCAAAAGAGCTTTCAGCGCATGGAGAAAAACCGGCGTGACGGTGGGCACCACAGACCCCAAAACCGCACCTGTAACAGCATCTAACAAAACGCCTTTATCAGCACAGAGTGCTCGCAAGAGCATCGCGTATTCATCCGCGGTGCGCCGCATATCAAGCCCAAGTGAAAAAGTAGCCTTTAATTGATCGTTTTTAAAAGCGCCCACATGAATGTTGGTATTTCCGATATCAACCGCAAAAAGCATAGTGCCACTCCTTCAAAGCTTAATGATATATTAGTATAGCACAAATATCCTTAAAAATCAATATTTTAAAGAAAAATGAACGATTCGTTCACGGGAAAAAGAGAAAGGATCGGCTCAAAGCTGAGCCGATCCCTAAAACAAGCGATAGAATTATTCCAGGCTACCGGATGCAACAAGTGCAACACCTGTGCCAAGGAAGTTTTCAACGATCACGTCACCGGGTACAACCTTACCCGAAACAGTGAGCTTTTTGATCTCCTCCATGCCCTGCATCTGCAGCTCCTTCGGAATGGGAGCAGCGGTTCTCACTGCCACAAGCGGAACAGCGGCACCGGCGGTCTTAACCGAAGAGGTAAGAATACGAAGAGGATGTACAAACTCGTTTTCAGCATATGCCTTGCCGCGCTTGCACTTAAAGCCCTCACAGCTAACGATCTCACCCTTTTCGGGGTCGCCGCAAACCTTAATGATACAGCCCTGGGGGCAAGTAATACAAATAATATCCTTGGTTACCATAATACCTTACTCCTTTCTTAGACCACTTCGATCTTGATAGCAGAAACGCCCTTCATATCCTCGGGGCTAACCTCAACGTGCTCCATCTCACCGGGATTGATCTTGATGAGCTTCTTCGAGAAGATCTCCTTATCGTCGGCATAAACCTTCATGGTAACGCCAAGCTTGGGAGCTGCTGCACGGAAGAAGAGCTTTGCGGGAGCCTCGGGGCAGATTCTCTGCGGGCAGATGTAACGAACGTTGTTGCCGGTAACAGAGGGGATCTCGGCAGCCTTGGGGAGAGTGCCAGCTGCGTACTGTGCGGCATAGCTGCCTGCACGCAGAGACTCGTCGGTTACGTTATCTACAAGGTCGTTTACGTGTACTACGTTGCCGCAAGCAAACACGTACTCAAAGTTGGTCTGCATGAACTGGTTGACCTCGGGACCGTTGGTGATCGGGTTGATCTTAATGCCGGCCTCCTTGGTAAGCTCGTTCTCAGGGATAAGACCGCAGGAAAGAAGCAGAGTATCGCACTCGTAGAGCACCTCGGTACCCTTAATGGGCTTCTTGGTTGCGGGATCTACCTCGGCAATGACAACGCCCTCAACGCGCTTGTTACCCTTGATCTCAACAATGGTGTGAGAAAGGAGAAGCGGAATACCGAAGTCATCAAGGCACTGTACGCGGTTACGGGTAAGGCCTGCAGTGTAGTCCATAAGCTCTGCAACAGCAAGAACCTTTGCGCCCTCAAGGGTCATACGGCGAGCCATGATCATGCCAATGTCACCGGAGCCAAGAATCACAACCTTTTTACCAACCATCATGTTCTGACGGTTGACAAGACGCTGTGCGGCACCTGCGGTGTAAACACCTGCAGGACGCGTGCCGGGGGTCATGATCGCGCCACGGGTACGCTCACGGCAACCCATAGCAAGCACGATACTCTTGCCCTTGGCAACAAACAGACCGTCCTTGGGGTTGATACCAACCACCGAGTGGTCGCCAACCTCAAGCACCATAGTATCAAGCTTAACCTCGATATCGGTAGCCTTTACCTTCTCAATAAAGCGGTATGCATACTCAGGGCCCGAAAGCTCTGCATTGAAGTGCTTCAAGCCAAAGCCGGGGTGAATGCACTGCTGCAAAATACCGCCAAGGCTTACGTCACGCTCTACAATAAGTACATCCTTAGCGCCAGCTTCCTTTGCGCCAACAGCAGCGGCAAGGCCTGCAGGGCCACCGCCGACAACGATTACGTCATAAATCTTTTCAGCCATTTTGATGCACTCCTTTCTTATCTTACAAAGCCTGTGAGCATTTCGGAGCCCTCGTTGTTCTTGCAAACTTCGTCGGGAGAAATGCCAAGCTCACGAGCAATGATCTCGATCACGCGAGGACCGCAGAAGCCGCCCTGGCAACGACCCATGCCTGCACGTACGCGACGCTTTACGCCGTCAACGGTACGAGCACCAAGGGTACGGTTGATCGCATCACAGATCTGACCTTCGGTAATGGTTTCGCAACGGCAGATCACGTTACCGTAGCGAGCATCCTTTGCGATAAGCTCTGCCTTTTCCTCAGCGGAAAGCTCTGCAAAGTGGGGGGTGCCCTTGCGGGTCTTGATGAAGTCGGTCTTAGGCTCTGCCTTCATACCGGACTCGATAAGAAGGTCTGCAACGTATTTGGCAACTGCCACGGAGTTGGTAAGACCCGTGGAACGCACGCCGGAAATGTTAACGTAGCCCTTCAGATCGTCGTACATGTCAATGTTAAGACCCTCGGGATTGCGCTGTGCGCGAAGACCGGAGTACTGGGTGATAGAGTCACGAAGATTGACACGCGGGATCATCTTGCGTACATCGGCAGCGATGCTCTCAAGGCCCTCGGTATTGGTGCTCTTATCTTCCTTATCCAGCATATCCTCTGCAGTAGGACCAACAAGCATATTGCCGTGCATGGTGGGGCACATCAGCTTACCCTTGGTAACCTTGGTAGGAATGGGAAGCACGATGTAATTAACCTTGCAGGAGGTCTTCTTGTCAAGGATGTAGAACTGACCCTTACGGGGCGTTACGTAGTAATCGTTCTTACCAACGAAGGAAGCGATCTCATCGCAGTAAAGGCCTGCGGCATTGATGATGTATTTGCACTCGATGTCGCCCTTGTCGGTCTTAACGGTCGTAACCGCACCGTCCTTTTGCTCGATGCCGATAACCTTGGTTGCAAGCTCGAAGTGCACGCCGTTGTCGGCTGCGTTCTCAGCAAGTGCAATGCAGAACAGGAACGGATCGATGATGCTCTCGCGAGGAATGAACAGACCGCCCTTTACCTCGGGGTTGAGCTCAGGCTCCATTTCAAGCAGCTCTGCCGCGGTCTTGTACTCAACGTCGTAAACGCGGTTTTGCATTGCCTTGTGCTTGATCGCGGGAAGCTGCTCCATCTGCTCGTCGTTAAACGCGGGCAGGATCGCACCGATGCGCTTGAAAGGAATATCAAGATCCTTGCAAATCTCATCGTACATGGGGTTTGCCGCAACCACAAGCTCGCTCTCGAGCGTACCGGGCTTTGCATCGTAGCCGGTGTGAATGATTGCACTGTTCGATTTCGAGCTGTCGCCGCCAACGTCCGCGTTCTTTTCAACTACGGTCACGTCAAGCTGGTACTTCGAGAGCTCACGGGCAAGCGCACTGCCTACGGCGCCGGCACCAATGATGACAACATCTGTCTTTTTCATAGTGTTCTCCTTATCTATTAAGCATTTTAAATTGCTTTCAAACTAAATTATTTGCCCCACGCATTTACGGTTGGGGTAAATTCACCGTCACTGAAGGGATAAAAGCTACGGGGGAGCTTTTCAAAGGGCAAGGACAACAGGTTTGCCGTGGCAGGACCCTTTGTGCTAACGGGGTAAATGAGATCTGTGAGGGGCCCGTAGAACGCGCGGAAGGATGTGCATGCTTTGACGACCACCATTTGGAAATCCATCGGGTCGTAGCCGAAGGCACGGTAGAGCGCAGGATCGCCGTGATAAAAATGCTGGGTAGTAACCACCACGATCATGTTGCGGATCTTCACAACCGCCGAGGAGCCGTAATTGGTAAAATTGCCGTGAATGAACATATTACCGTCAAAGAGCGCCTTGACCTCAGCCTCAACCGGTACGGGGGTGTAAAGCTTTTTGCTGATCGTAGCACCAAGCGAAGCCTTCACCGTGTTACCGGCACCCGCCTCGCAGCAAGCGGCAACAAACTCGGCGTCGTTGAGGTACATAAGACCGCGTACGTCAGAGCCAAGTGCCAAAACTCGCTCGATGACCTCGGCACTGTCCCCTGCCGCCCCTGCATTGGCGGAGTCGGCAAAGTCATTTAAGATCACGGGCTTGCCACTCTCGTTTCTCTCGGCGATCGCAATCACCTCGTCAACGCTTGAGAGCTCGGTTGTAAACGCATGTCGCATTTCCCAAAGCTCACCCGCAAGCTCCTTTGCAATATCTGCTGCCACGTTTGCATCCTCGCCGATCGCAACAACGGAGCTGTAACCGTCCTTAACGTCAAGCCAGGGCTGCATCTGCGAGATAGAGAAATCAAGCAGCTTTCCTTCAGCCACGTAAGCGTGTGCTTTATTCATTAAGGAAACAAGCGGCTCGGTTTCGGTGGTATATGCGCTGGCAGGCACGATCATAGGGATTTGAACGTACGCCATTTTGGGGGCGATCTCGCCCTTCACAAGCCCAAGGCAAAGGCGCGCGGCGCGCTCCCCCGCTTCCCAAATATCCACGTGGGGATAATGCTGGTAGAGCGAAATGGTGTTGGCGTTTTTCACCATGCGCTCGGTAACGTTTCCGTGCAGGTCGAGCGATACCGAGATCGGCACGTTATCTCCAACGATCTCACGAACGGCAACAATGATATCACCCTCGGGATCGTCGCTGCAGTCACTTTGCGCCGCACCGTGCATCACAAGCACCACGCCGTCAAGCGGGAGGCTCCGGCGCGTAACCTCTTTAATGTGAGCGATGTAACCGTCAAGCATCGATTGCTCAATGATGCCGCCCGACTGTGCACCGGCAAAGCCGCCGGAAATGACCTCAGCACCGCCGCCCACAAGCACGTTGTAAGCGCCGCCCACCGCATCGAAAAGATCCGAGTATGCGCGTACGTGCTCCGAGGCAGCCTTGATGAGTGCATCACCAAGCAAATACTGCTTTCTTTTGTATTCAGCCTCGGTCGTTTTACCGGGCGAAAAAGAGT
This sequence comes from Clostridia bacterium, assembly GCA_017505785.1. Classification (GTDB taxonomy): domain Bacteria; phylum Bacillota; class Clostridia; order Oscillospirales; family CAG-272; genus Firm-07. The sequence goes on along the minus strand of JAFVOQ010000003.1, from coordinate 12,169 downwards.
TGACCTCTTGATTGAGGCCGCCAAGCAAAATTTTCATAAATTCAGCCCCTTTTTCTATTCATAGAAACAAGAAAATTTCCACCATATATTATCGCATAAATGCAAGCCATTGTCAATACTTTCGGGCAAAATTCCTCATATTTTTTGCGGATTTTTCAAAAAAAATCCAACGAAACACCACAACAGTGCGTGGAGTTTTGTGGTTTTTTTGCTTTTCGCCCAAACACCACATTTCTTTGTTGGATTTTTCGCAAACTCCACACTAAAATGTTGACTTTTGGTGTGTTTTGTGATAAGATAATTTTACAGCTCAAGAGGCTTACTTTCTAAAAAACAAGACCGATTCTTAAGGAGTTACCGTATGCTGACATCAGAACGTCAACGTCAAATCAAGGAACAAGCAATTAAAAATGGCGAGGTTTCTATCTCCGAGCTTGCCAAAAAATACAATGTTTCCATTGAAACAATACGCCGCGACATCAATTTTCTTTCCGAAAAAAATCTTCTCAAAAAGGTGCGCGGCGGTGCTGTGCCGATTCAGTTTGCCGTGCGCGAGGATACCTATGACATTCGCCACCAACGAAACCACAGTGCCAAGGTATCGATCGGCAAATTTATTGCCGAAAATCTGATTGAAGATAACGATACCATTGCTATTTCAAGCGGCAGCACAATGGAGGTGCTTGCCGCCTCGATTTCGGCGCGCAACGTGCTGGTGGTGACAAATTCCATTAAGATCGCCGCTGTTTTGCAAAACCGCATGCGCCAAAATCTAATGTCCGGTGAGGTCATTATGCTTGGCGGCATCATGCGTGCAGATGAGCATTACACGGGCGGCTCGCTTGCCGTAGATATGCTCAAAAAGTTCACATTCAACAAGGCTTTTCTCGGCATCTCTGCGATCAGCGGACGCGATGTCATGACCTCAAATATTGAGGAAGGCATCATTATGTCTACAATGATAGACCACGCACGCTTTTGCTGTGTGGCAACAGACTCAAGTAAATTTGACGTGCGTTCAACCTATGCCTTTGCGGATCTTGCCGAGATCGATGCGATCGTCACCGAAGAGGGGGGGGAAATCGCCGAGGAAACCCTCAATTTGTTTGAATCCAACAGTGTAACAGTCTACCGCGCCCCCGAATGTGAGGAATAAATGAAATATACCGCTTTAACCTATGAAAAATATATGAAGATCGAGAAAGGTCAAGACGGCGCCATTTATAACGGTCTTTTGTTCCGTTTTGACAGCCGAGGACACTGCTACGTGTACGATCTTGAAAAAAAGACACTTGTTTCGGAGTTTGTGCTTGACCGGGCGGATGAATATTCCCCTCATAGCAACACTGTGTTTTTCGGCACAGAAAAAATAAAATCCTACGATGAATTTCCGCTGCTCTATACCAACATTTACAACAACTATAAAAAGGCTGCGGATCGCCGAGAGGGCATGCTTTGCGCTTACCGCATCACACGGCAGGGCGATAGCTTTTCCACTAAGTTGGTGCAGATAATAAAAATCGGATTTGTAGAGGATCTCACCCTTTGGAAATCGATGGAGGACGGCTCCGACAAACGTCCTTACGGTAACTTTATCTTGGACAGTGAAACAAACCGTCTTTACGCCTTTATCATGCGCGACAAGGAGCCCGCGACCCGTTATTTTGCCTTTGATATGCCCTCCCCCACCGACGGCGAGATCTTAGACGATCAAGGACTCAAATGCGTTGTTTTGACAAAGGAAAATATCCTTGCGCAATTTGACGGCTCTTGGGCGCACTACCTGCAGGGAGCTTGCCTGTTTGACGGCATGCTCGTATCAATCGAGGGCGGTACTGTGCGCGATCCCGAAAACGTCAAGCACCCGCCACGTATGCAGATCATGGACGTGCGCGAGGGCAGGCAAATTGCAGATATTAACATGTACGCCCTTGGCTTTGACGTGGAGCCCGAGCTGATCTGCCCCTATAACGGTGTGATTTATTATGCCGATTGCGAGGGGCAGGTCTATACGCTCACCCTTGAGCAGTACAAACGGAAAAGCCTCCCACCATGGCGCAACACTTGGCAAAGATCCAAAAGCGATATTGAGCCAAAAAAACTACTCAAGCGCATTGGCTTTTGGACTCTTTACTATCTTATCACCGCCGCACTTGTAGCTTTTGCTGCTCTAAAAAACCCCGATAACGTGGTTTTTGTAAAAAAATCGTGGATCCCCGCCGTTTACGCCGTGTGCAACACGCTCCTTGCCCTGTTTTATACAAGCAAGCTGCACACCAAGCTCTCTATGATAAACAACAAACAGCGTGCTTATATCTATCACAACGTCGTTGATCTTAAGCAATCATTTGAATTCGAGCATAAATGCATCAAAGAAGCCTTTCGAGGGCTGCAAACCATTACGCTCGCCTTCACACCGGTCTTTTTTGTGTATATTCCCTTTTTCAGCAGTGATGCCAAACCGTTCTCGTTTTTCCTCGGTCTTGTGCCCGCTTGTATTTGGGTATGGATCTGCATGTGGGAAACGTTCCATGACACAGAAAAGCACAACGAAGAAGTAAAGAAGGAGCGCGAAAAGCAGGAGCAGCTTGAGGAGCTTGGCAAGTGGAAATAAACTGTTCTAAAAGGCGTGCCGCGGCACGCCTTTTCTATTGCCTTGCAAAAGTTACGTAAATATTTAAATTACCTCTTGATTTTTACAAATTTTGTGTTATAATATCATTTGTAGAAAACACAGTGAAAAAGGTTGCCCCTTTTCAAAAAACGTTAAAGAGAGAGCTGACACGGCTGGAAGCAGCTTACGGGTGAGAGGGTGGCGTTTCCCTTTGGAGTGGATGCGGTGAAACACGTGACTAAAGGCGCGTTAGTAGCCCCATACGGTTGATCCCGTTACAGATCTTTGAGTGGTTGGCTTTTTGCCTTCAATTCGGGTGGTACCGCGAGCGAATTTTCGCCTCGTCCTGATTTTAATTCGGGGCGAGTTTTTTTGTTTTTAACAAATTCTTCTCCCCAAGGAAAGGAAAGACGTATGAAAGAGAAACTGCAACAAATCAAAGAAGCGGCGCTTTCAGAGCTGAGAGCAGCCGAGTGTGACACCGAGGCACTGCGTGTTCGCTACCTCGGCAAAAAAGGTGAGCTTACCGCTGTACTCCGCGGCATGGGTGCGCTTACCCCCGAGGAGCGCCCTGTAGTAGGGCAAATGGCAAACGAGGTGCGTGCCGAGATCGAAGCGGCACTTACCGCAAGAGTTGCCGAGGAAAAGGAGCGTGCCCTGAACGACCAGCTTGTGCGTGAAAAGCTTGACGTAACAATGCCCGGCAACGCCACACGCATGGGACACCAGCATCCCCTTACGCGCGCGCAGCGCGAAATGGAGGAGATCTTTATCGGCATGGGCTTTGAGATTGCCGAGGGCCCCGAGGTTGAGTACGATTACTACAACTTTAAGGCCCTCAACATTCCCGAAAATCACCCTGCAAGAGATACGCAGGATACCTTCTACATTACCGATAACGTCCTGCTTCGCTCCCAGACCTCGCCCGTACAGGTGCGCGTAATGGAAAAGCAAAGCCCTCCTATCCGCGTCATCTCCCCCGGGCGCGTATATCGCTCCGATGCGCTTGACGCAACGCACTCTCCTCTTTTCCACCAAATGGAAGGTCTTGTGGTTGACAAGGGTATTACGATGAGCGATCTCAAGGGCACGCTTGAAACCTTTGCGAAGAAAATGTTTGGCGAGGAAACGAAAATCCGTTTCCGCCCGCACCACTTCCCCTTCACCGAGCCCTCTGCTGAGGTTGACGTTTCCTGCTTTGTGTGCGGCGGTAAGGGCTGCCGCGTTTGTAAGGGCGAGGGCTGGATCGAGATTCTCGGTGCCGGCATGGTTCACCCCTTTGTGCTTGAAAACTGCGGCATCGACCCCGAGGTTTACAGTGGCTTTGCTTTCGGTATGGGACTTGAGCGCGTAACAATGACGCGTTACGGTATTGACGACATTCGTTTGTTCTATGAAAACGACGAGCGTTTCCTGAAGCAATTCTAAGAAAGGAGATCGCAAACATGAATTTGTCTATGAAATGGCTTGCCGACTTTGTTGACGTAGCCGATATTGATATTAAGGAATACTGCGACAAGCTGACACTCACAGGCTCTAAGGTTGAGGGCTATGAGGAGTTTGGCGCGGAAATCGAAAACGTGGTGGTAGCAAAAATCGAGAAGATCGAGCCCCACCCCGACAGTGACCATTTGCAGATCTGCCAAATGAACGTCGGCAAAGGCGACCTTGTGCAGATCGTAACGGGAGCGCAAAATGTATTTGAGGGTGCAATTGTGCCTGCGGCACTCCCCGTTGCCAAGCTCCCCCATGGCGTGGTCATTAAGGACGGCAAGCTGCGCGGCGTGGAATCGCACGGCATGCTTTGCTCTATGGGTGAATTGAACCTTACCGTGCACGAGTGCCCCGGCAAGGAGGAAAACGGCATTCTCATTCTTGACGAGTGCTTCGGCGACAAGCTGGGTATGGATATCCGCGAGGCTCTGATGCTCGATGATACTGCCGTGGAATTTGAGATCACCTCCAACCGCCCCGACTGCCTTTCGGTCATCGGCCTTGCGCGTGAAACCGCGGCTTCCTTTGGGCGTGAGCTGAAGGTTCCCACGCCTGCCGTAAAGGGCTGTGGCGACACCGACAAGGTGGAAAACTACCTCACTGTTGGCATCGAAGCTCCCGATCTCTGCTACCGCTATGCCGCAAAGGTCGTGAAGAACGTGCGCATTGCGCCCTCGCCGATGTGGCTGCGTATGCGCCTTGCAGCCGCAGGCGTGCGCCCCATTAACAATATTGTGGATATTACCAACTACGTCATGCTTGAGTACGGTCAGCCGATGCATGCTTTTGATTACACCCAGCTTGACGGCTCCGCCATTCGCGTACGCCGTGCCGCTGACGGTGAGTGCTTTAAATCTCTTGACGATATTGATCACGTGCTTGACAGCAGCATGCTGGTGATCGCCGACGGGAAAAAGGCCTGTGCTCTTGCCGGTGTGATGGGCGGTGCAAACAGTGAGATCGTTGACACCACCAAGACCGTGGTATTTGAATCTGCTTGCTTCAACGGCGGCTCGGTGCGCGTAACTGCCAAGAAAAACGGCATGCGTACCGAATCCTCGGCACGCTTTGAAAAGGGTCTTGACCCCGAAAACTGCATGGTGGGTCTGTTGCGCGCCTGTGAGCTTGTGGAGCTCCTTGACGCCGGCGACGTGGTTGACGGCGTGATCGACGTGTATCCCACCAAGCCTACGCAGACCGTTCTGCCCTTCACGCCTGCGCGTTACAATGCCTTCCTTGGCACCGATATCTCCGAGGCGCAGATGATCGAAATTCTCACTTCTCTTGACTGCCGCGTTAAGGACGGTAAAATTTACGTGCCGAGCTTCCGCGCAGACCTTGCCTGCATGAACGATATTGCAGAGGAGATCATGCGCATTTACGGCTACGACAAGATCGTTTCGACCAAGATCGTTGCCCAAACCACCGAGGGTGGCAGAACGCCCAAGCAGGCGTTTGGCATTCAGGTAGAAAACGCGCTTTACGGCATGGGACTTGATGAAATTCAAACATTCTCCTTCATTTCCCCCAAGTATTACGACAAGATCCGCCTGCCCGAGGAGAGCGCGCTCCGTCGCTCTGTGGTGATCTCCAATCCTCTCGGCGAGGATACGAGTGTGATGCGCACCACCGCCCTTCCCTCTATGCTGGAGGTTCTGGCGCGCAACCAAAACTTTAACAACGAAAACGTGCGCCTGTTTGAGATGGGCTCGATCTACCTGCCCGATGCCGATAGCACCAAGCTCCCCTACGAGGGCAAGATGCTCACGCTCGGTATGTACGGCGATGCCGATTTCTATACGATGAAGGGCGTGATTGAAAATCTTCTTACCTTGGCAGCTGCCAAGGCAAGCTACACGGCGGTAAGCGACAATCCCTCTTATCACCCCGGCCGCTGTGCCGAGGTATGGGTTGGTGACACAAAGCTTGCTACCTTTGGGCAGATCCACCCCAAGGTAAGCGAAAACTACGGTATTTCCGTGCCGCTTTATGCTGCTGAGATCGATTTTGATGCGCTCTTTGCCACAAGCACGGCTGATAAGCATTACAAGCCCCTGCCTAAGTACCCTGCCATTACACGTGACTTCTCCTTTGTCTGTGAGGAATCGCTTGAGGTCGGCTCTATCATTTCCGTAATGCAAAAGGCGGGTGGCAAGCAGTGCGAAGATGTGAAGCTCTTTGACATCTTCCGCGGCGAGAAGATCGGCGAGGGCAAAAAGTCGGTATCACTGCGCATGACCCTGCGCGCCGAGGACCACACCATGACGGTGGAGGATGCCGAAAAGATCACAAAGAAAGTGCTGTTCTTGCTTGAAAAAGAGCTGGGACTTACCCTGCGTGGCTGATATGGATAAAGTTAAAATAGACCGTATCAACGAGCTTGCCGCACTCGCAAAGACGCGTGAGCTGACCGAGAGCGAGGCGGCAGAACGCCGCGCACTTCGCGAGGAGTACCTTGCAGAATTCCGTGCCTATATGCGCGGCACACTTGACAACACTGTCATTGAGCGCCCCGACGGCACGCGTGAAAAGATCAAGCCCAAAACCGACAAGGAGAGAAACTGACATGAAAACCGACATTCAAATTGCACAGGATGCAAAAATGCTCCCCATTGCCGATATCGCGGCAGACCTTGGAGTCGCAGAGGAAGAACTTGAGCTTTACGGCAGATATAAGGCTAAAATCACCGATGCGTTTTTAAAACGCGCGGAAAGCAAGAAAAACGGAAAGCTGATTCTTGTCACTGCCATTAACCCCACTCCCGCCGGCGAGGGAAAGACCACTACTACGGTAGGTCTTGGCATGGCAATGAAAAAGATTGGGAAAAGTGCGGTGATCGCCCTGCGCGAGCCCTCCCTCGGTCCTGTGTTCGGCATCAAGGGCGGTGCCGCCGGCGGCGGCTATGCGCAGGTTGTGCCAATGGAGGATATCAACCTACACTTTACAGGTGACTTCCACGCAATTACTTCTGCCAACAATCTGCTTTGCGCTGTACTTGACAACCATATTCAGCAGGGCAACGCTCTTGGCATCGACCCACGCCGCGTGCAGTTTGCCCGCGTGGTAGATATGAACGACAGAGCTCTGCGCAACATCCTAATAGGTCTTGGCGGCAAAATAAACGGCGTGCCGCGCGAGGATCACTTTACCATTACGGTAGCAAGCGAGGTTATGGCAATTCTCTGCCTTGCCGAGGATCTTGCAGATCTCAAGCGCCGTCTTGGCAACATTTTGGTGGCTTACACCTACGACGGCAAGCCCGTATTTTGCCGCGACCTGCAGGTAAACGGTGCTATGACAGCTCTCCTCAAGGATGCGATCAAGCCCAACCTTGTGCAAACGCTTGAAAACACCCCTGCACTCATCCACGGCGGTCCCTTTGCCAATATTGCACACGGATGCAATTCGATCCGTGCAACCAAGCTTGCCCTAAAGCTTGCCGATTATGCGATCACCGAAGCCGGATTTGGTGCCGATCTTGGTGCTGAGAAATTTCTTAACATCAAATGCCGCATGGCGGGGCTCTCCCCCGATGCAGTAGTGCTGGTTGCCACAGTGCGCGCACTCAAATATAACGGCGGTGTGGCAAAGCCCGACCTTAAGGCAGAAAACATAGAAGCTCTGAAGCGCGGTGCAGTAAACCTTGAAGCACATATCGACAACCTGCAAAAGTTTGGTGTGCCCGTGGTGGTTGCCATTAACCGCTTTGACACAGATACCGATGAGGAGCTTGCGGCTCTGCGTGCTATTTGTGAGCAAAAGGGCGCGGATTTCGCACTCTCCGAGGTGTTTGCCAAGGGCGGCGACGGCGGCATAGAGCTTGCCGAAAAGGTTATCGCCGCTTGCGAAAAACCGAAGAACTTCAAATTCCTTTACAGCGACGAGCTCTCGATCACCGAAAAGATCGAAACCGTGGCACGCGAGCTTTACGGTGCCGCTAATGTGGTGTTTGAAGCGGGTGCCAAAAAGGCGCTTGCCGATATTCTTGCAATTGACGGGGCGTATGCTCGCTTCCCTGTTTGTATGGCAAAAACGCAGTATTCCTTCTCCGATGATCAAACCAAGCTTGGCAGGCCTACAGGGCACACGATCACCGTGCGTGACGTGAAGCTTTCTGCCGGTGCCGGCTTTATCGTAGTACTGACGGGCACTGTGATGACCATGCCCGGGCTTGGCAAAACACCTACCGCATATTCGATTGATATCGATAATGACGGCAATATTTCGGGGCTGTTCTGATGCTGTCACTCCGCTTACACACAACCACCGCCGCCCAAACAGAGGCGGCGGGGGCAGAGCTTGCCGCTACCATGCTTGAAAAGGACACCTTACCGTCCTTTGTGGCACTGTACGGCGACCTTGGCGTTGGGAAAACCGCATTTGTGCGGGGCTTTGCCTCGGTAGCAGCCCCCACCGCGCTTGTGCGCTCCCCCACCTTTGCACTTGTAAACGAATATCGCGGCAAAAGCAAGCCCCTGTTTCACTTTGACATGTACCGCATCACGGATGAGGACGATCTGTTTTCCATTGGATACGACGATTACCTTGCTCGCGACGGCATTGCATTGGTGGAATGGAGCGAAAACATCCCCTATGCCCTGCCCTCCCACTATTTGCGTGTGGAAATTATAAAAGACGATCCCACCACCCCCGATAGCCGCATCATCACGATCGAAGAAAGGAAGAGCCCATGCTGATATTTGCACTTGACAGCACTGCTGTGGTTGGAAGTGTTGCGCTTTGCCGTGACGATATCCCCCTTGCTTCCTTTACCGTCAAAAACGGCAACACGCACAGTGAAACGCTTTTGCCTATGGCAAAGGCACTCTTTGACGTGACGGGCTATACCCCCGACGACGTGGATGTTTTTGCGTGCAGTGAGGGGCCCGGCTCCTTTACGGGAGTACGAATTGGCGTTGCGACCGTAAAAGGGCTTGCCTTTGGCAAGAACAAAACCGTGATCGGCGTTTCGGCACTTGAAGCCATGGCAAGAAATCTTTTGCCTGCAAACGGCATAATCTGTGCCGTGATGAACGCGCGGCGAGGTCAGGTCTACAATGCCCTGTTCCGCGCCGAGGGCAATGAGCTCACACGCCTTTGTGCCGACCGTGCGCTTGCCGCAACCGATCTTGAAGCCGAGCTTGTGGCACGCGGTGAGCCCTTTTATCTTGTAGGTGACGGGGTTGAGGTAACGACTGCAGCCTTTCTGTCATTAAAATCCCTACCCGTGGCATCCATTGCCGCCGAGCAAAACGCCCTTGGCGTTGCCGCATGTGCACTTCGCCTATATCAAGACGGCCTACGTACCACCGACAAGGAGCTCTCTCCCACCTATCTCCGCCTGCCCCAAGCAGAACGCGAGCGACTTGAAAAAGAGCAAGCAAAGAAAGGATCATAACAATGAAAAAAATTGTGATTGGCTGTGACCATGCAGCCGTTGATATGAAAAACACAGTGCGTGAGCATCTTATCTCACGCGGCTTTGAGGTTGCCGATGTCGGCACCTACACCTCGGATAGCTGCAATTATCCCGTTTTTGCACACCGCGCCTGCTTGAAGGTGCAAAAGGGTGAGGCCGATATGGGTATCCTCATTTGCGGCACAGGCATTGGCATGTCACTGGTTGCCAACAAGCACAAGGGCATTCGCGCCGCGTGCTGCTCTGACACCTTTAGTGCACGTTTAACACGCCAGCACAACGATGCAAATTTCCTTTGCTTTGGCGCGCGCGTGGTGGGCATTGGCCTTGCACTCGACCTGGTTGATGCATTTGTTGATGCCGAATTTGAGGGCGGCAAGCACGCAACTCGCGTTGATATGATCACCGCCGTTGAAAACGGCACCTTTACCGAATAATGTCAAAAGTGGGTAAGGCTGCCGATCTGCTGCGCCTTGCGGGCGGTAAAAAGCGACCGCGCACCTCTGCTATTATTGTGGCAGCAGGTGCTTCGACACGCATGGGCAGTACGGTTTCCAAGCAGTTTCTTGAGGTGGCAGGCATCCCCGTGCTTGCGCGCACGTTGCTTGCCTTTGAAAAGACAAAAGAGATCGACGAGATCGTTGTGGTAGCACGCCAAAGCGAGCTTGCGCTTGTGGGCGAGCTTGCCGCAAAGTGGAGCATTTCTAAGCTTGCCGCTGTTGTGGCAGGGGGTGATACACGTGCCGCATCGGTAAAGAACGGCTTTTTACACGTGCATCACGCCGCCAAATTTGTGGCAATTCATGACGGTGCGCGGTGTCTTATCACGCCCGAAATGATTGAAAAGGTATGCCGCGTTGCCTACCGCCATAAGGCGGCTACTGCCGCATACTCGGTATTCGATACGGTGAAAACGGCAACAAAGCGTGGTTTTATTGCCAAAACCGTTGACAGAAGAACGGTTTATCTTGCCACCACGCCGCAAATTTTTTCAACAAATTTATACCGCGCGGCACTGGAAACAGTGAAGGATGCGGATCTGCTAACCGATGACAATCAGTTAATGGAGCGCTTGCCCTACCCCGTAAAGCTAGTGGATTGCGGCAAAGATAACCTTAAAATTACCGAACCGCGCGATATGCGATTGGCGGAATTTATTTTAAAAGAACGGGAGGGCGAGTGATGCGGATAGGACACGGCTATGATGTGCACCGTTTGGTGCCCGACCGCGATTTAATTCTTGGCGGTGTAAAGATCCCGTATGAAGCAGGCTTGCTTGGCCATTCCGATGCCGACGTGCTCACACACGCCATTATGGATGCGCTCCTTGGTGCCGCCGCGCTTGGCGATATTGGCAAGCTCTTTCCCGACAGTGATTCTGCTTATCTTGGTGCCGACAGTCTTAGGCTGGCGCGCGAGGTTGCGCGCTTTGTGCGCGAGGCTGGGTTTGAAATCTCCAACATTGATGCGACCGTGATCGCGCAAGCACCGCGCCTCGCGCCCCATATTGGAGCAATGAGAAAAAATTTAGCAGGGGCACTCGGCATCAGTGAAGCTGACGTCAGTATAAAGGCAACCACCGAGGAGGGGCTTGGCTTTACGGGAGAGCGCCTTGGTATTGCCGCACACGCGGTTTGTCTGTTACAATAAATAAAGGCCGTTCGTGCCATGGCACGAACGGCAAGCAAGAACCGTGAGGCGCTACATACACACTTCCGCACATCTTTTACCTCCACCTCCCGTTTCCTTGCGAATTTTCAAAGGGCAAACATCTGCCCCTACTGTCATATTATGTCGAAAACACATTAAAGTGAGGTGCTTATGAAAATTTCTCCTTCCCTGCTCGCCGCTGATTTTGCAAATCTGCAATCCTCCGTTGCTAAGGTCGAGCACGCTGTTGATATGCTTCATCTTGATGTCATGGACGGGTGCTTTGTTCCAAACATCTCCTTTGGCCCTGCCGTAATTGCAGCTTTGCGTCCGCATTCAAAGCTTTTTTTTGACGTGCATTTGATGATCGAGCGACCCGAGCGTTATCTTGAGGCATTTCGTAAGGCAGGTGCTGACGGCATCACTATTCACGTTGAGAGCACCGAAAATCCCGCCGAGGTATTAAAGGCGATCCGTGCGCTTGGCGCAAAGCCGGCAATCTCTATCTCCCCCGATACCAAGGCAGAGGTCATCTTCCCCCTGCTCCCACTTTGCGACATGGTGCTTGTGATGACCGTATACCCCGGCTTTGGCGGACAAAAGCTTATCCCCCGCTGCCTTGATAAGGTAACGGAATTGAAGGCAGAAATAGCAAAGCAAGGGCTTACTATTCCCGTTGAGGCAGACGGCGGTATTGGTGCCGCAAACCTGGCATGCGTGCTTGCTGCGGGCGTTGACGTGGTTGTGGCAGGCTCCGCCGTATTTGGCGCTACAGACCCCATGGCGGCAGTTCGTGCAATGCGCGAGGTTGAGAAAGCGATTAACGCTTGAATTACGTTCACTTCATAACAAATCATAACCACCCGTCAAACGGGTGGTTTGCACTAGGGCTAAAAGCCCAATAGTACCGGCCAGCGGCTCAAGCCGCTGGCTTTCGTATACTCAAGCCTATTGCCTTTGCCACCTTTGCCGCCCTTGAAAGGGCGCTCGT
>JAFVOQ010000029.1 GCA_017505785.1 Clostridia bacterium | reverse complement strand
TACGACATTACCCAGCACCCGAACTACAAGTACCTATCCGACGCCGACAAGAAAAATGCCTTTGATGTTGAGAGATACATCCGGGCGCAGCGAAAGAAGAAACATACCCCCGCCGTGATCGCGCCGGAGGAAGTGTTTGACCTATACGACATTGAGCTGCCGGAAACGGATAGCCCCGAAGCCGCCGAAGCATAACGGCGGCTATTTTCATACTCAACACAAATCAATTTTATGTAGCCGCAAAGCGGCAGAAAGTGAGGAAAATTTATGGCATTTTTCAATAGCGCAGTTGGTGTTTTGCAGACTTTGGTTATCGCGCTGGGCGCAGGCCTTGCAATCTGGGGTGTTATCAATCTGATGGAGGGCTACGGCTCTGACAATCCCGGTGCCAAGAGCCAGGGCATGAAGCAGCTTATGGCTGGCGGCGGCGTTGCGCTGATCGGCATGATGCTCGTTCCCCTGCTCTCCGGCTTGTTCGGTTAATCAGCCCACATAAACCTTTGCGCATAGCCCTCTGACATAGGGCATAGGCGCAGCCCCCGTATGCTTCACGGCATACGGGGGCAGAAAGGAGGTGCCGCCACTTGATACTTGATTGGCTCGAAGAATGGTTTAGGGGCATATTAACGGACGGCATCATAGGCAACCTTACCGGGCTGTTTGATACCGTCAATCAAAAGGTGGGCGAGATTGCCGGAGAAGTCGGCGCGACGCCGCAGGGCTGGAACGCCGGGATCTTCAACATGATACGCAACCTTTCGGAATCAGTCATTATCCCCATTGCGGGCGCGATCCTTGCGCTTGTAATGTGCTATGAACTGATACAGATGGTGACGGAAAAGAACAATATGCACGACATTGACACCTTTATGTTTTTCAAATGGGTGTTCAAAACCTTTGCGGCTGTTCTTCTCGTTACGAATACATGGAACATTGTCATGGGCGTGTTTGACGCGACCCAGCAAGTGGTAAATCAGAGCGCGGGCGTGATTATCAGCGATACCAGCATAGACATTTCATCCGTAGTGACCGACCTTGAAACACGGCTGGAAGCTATGAGCATAGGCGGGCTGATCGGACTGTGGTTTCAATCCCTGTTCGTGGGCTTGACTATGAATATCCTGTCTATCTGCATTATGCTGGTGATCTACGGGCGCATGATTGAAATATATCTTGTAACTTCCCTCGGTCCTATCCCTCTTGCAACAATGACAAACGGCGAGTGGCGCAGCATGGGACAGAATTACCTAAAATCCCTGCTGGCTCTCGGCTTCCAAGCATTTCTCATTATGGTGTGCGTCGGCATCTATTCGGTGCTGATCCAGACGATTTCCACAACTGGCGACATATCCGGCGCGGTGTGGACAGCAATGGGCTATACCGTGCTTCTTTGCTTCTGCCTGTTCAAGACTGGCAGCATGGCAAAAGCCGTATTTGGCGCACATTAAACACAGGAGGTACAAAGCCGCTACTTATCAAATCATTTACGCAGACCCGCCGTGGCGATATGAACAGAAAAAAGTTCAAGGCGCGGCAGAAAACCACTACCCCACCATGAGCATAGACGAGCTGTGCGCCCTGCCCGTGGCAGAGATGGCAGCAAATGACTGTGTGCTGTTTTTGTGGGCGACCTTTCCCCAGCTTCCCGAAGCCTTGCAGCTTATCAAGGCGTGGGGCTTCCGCTATAAGACAGTTGCTTTCGTATGGCTGAAACGGAATCGGAAAAGCCCCTCATGGTTTTACGGGCTGGGCTACTGGACACGGGGAAACGCTGAAATCTGTCTGCTGGCGACCAAGGGCAAGCCCAAACGGAACTCAGCAGGCGTACATCAGTTTATTATCTCTCCCATAGAGCAGCACAGCAAAAAGCCCGATGAAGCAAGGCAGAAAATCCTTGCCCTTATGGGCGACCTGCCCCGCGTGGAGCTGTTTGCACGGCAGAAAACGCCGGGATGGGATGTGTGGGGCAATGAAGTTGCAAGCGATTTGTCGCTTGCGGAAAGGAGAAACGATGGCTTATGTGAGCGTACCCAAGGACTTGACGAAAGTTAAATCCAAGGTGCTTTTCAACCTAACCAAAAGGCAGCTTTTATGTTTCGGGATCGCGGCAGCAATCG
>JAFVOQ010000028.1 GCA_017505785.1 Clostridia bacterium | reverse complement strand
TTTAAAAGAACAGATTTTTTGCGGAACAAACCGAATTTTTTGAAGAATATACAAATATTCGAGAACAATTTGGTGAAGTGCCGCGAAAAATATGTCTTTTAAAACCTTATATGTTCGGCTCCCGTGCGGCTAGGCAAGAGGGAATAATCCGAACTCGGTTTTGAGAAGCAAATATCTGCATCTGCATCAGGAAATTTCCTTGTAATATCCCCATATTACTGCGAAAATTCCCCTCGCATCTACAAATATTTGCTTTTAAAACCTTATGTGTTCGATTCCCGTGCGGCTAAAGAGGTATAAAATGACGGCGGTAATTCTTATTTTTGCGCTATCGGTTGCGGCAATGCTTTTGCTGGTATTCTTAAAGCCCGCTGTGCACGTGGGGCAGGTGGCGGTCAGTATATTTTGGATCGCTCCGGTTTGCGGCGTTCTTGCGCTTGTTGTGGGCGGTTGGCTCAGCTTATCCGAGATCGTGGCGGGGCTCACCGCACCGGGAGCTGTCAATCCCATACAAATATTGGTGCTCTTTTTTTCTATGACGCTGCTTTCCGTGTTTCTTGATGAGGCAGGCTTTTTTCGCTATCTTGCGGGCGGCATCATGCGCCGCGCAGGCACGGGACAGGGGAAGCTGTTTGTTAGCCTGTATTTGGCGGTATCGGTGCTCACGGTCTTTACCTCTAACGATATCATCGTGCTCACGTTTACGCCCTTTATCTGCTACTTTGCCAAAAATGCCAAGATCGATCCGCTGCCCTACCTTTTTTGCGAATTTGTGGCGGCAAACACCTGGAGCATGATGCTGATCATCGGAAACCCCACAAACATTTATCTTGCGGCAAGCAACGGCGTGAGCTTTGCGGCATATACCGCCCAAATGCTTTTACCAACGGTGTTGGCGGGCGCAGCTTCGTTTGTGATGCTGTGGCTACTGTTTCGCAAAAAGCTCGCCGCGCCGATCGGCGGCAGTGCTCCCAATACCCTGCCCATGGATGCGCCGGCTGTTTGGCTTGGCGGCTTGGCACTTGGCGCGTGCGTGGTGTTTTTGGTGCTTTCCTCTTATCTCTCGCTTCCCATGTGGTTGATCGCTGCCGCTTTTTGCGTGACCCTGTATTTGGCGGCAAGCGTGATGCAGCTGGTTCGTGGGCGCGGCGTTCGGCTGATCACAAGAAGCCTGCTGCGCGCACCGCTTGACGTCATTCCCTTTGTGCTTTCTATGTTTGTGCTTGTGCTGGCGTTGGAGAAGGTAGAGGCGACCGCACTGTTCGCCGATTTCCTTGTGGGTAAGGGCGAGGTGCTTCGGTTTGGCGTTGCATCCTTCCTTGCATCAAACGTGCTCAATAATATCCCCATGAGTGTGCTTTTTGCCTCGATCACAGGGGCGGGCGGCGCATCTGTTGCCGCCTTGTATGCTTGTGTGATCGGCTCGAATATCGGAGCTTTTCTCACTCCAATGGGTGCACTTGCAGGAATTATGTGGATCGCCATGCTAAAGGATCAGGATATTTCGCTTTCCTTTGGCAAGTTCACCTTGATCGGTGGGGCAATTTCCGTTCCTACGCTTATGGCGGCGTTGCTCGGGCTTGTGATTTAAAATTAAGACGGGCGCTTCGTGAAGCGCCCGTCTTTATTAGTTGTTTTTGTAAAGAACGTTGATGTAGTGCTCAATGATATCCACACAGCGTTCAAAGCCAAGCTCCTCGGTGTTAAGGCAAAGATCGTAATTGCGTGCGTTATCCCAATCGCTGCCCGTGTAGTAGCGGTAATAGGTGCTGCGTGCGCGGTCGATCTTTTCGATCTTTTTCTCAGCCTCCTTGCGAGAGAGCCCGTAGAGCTCTACCACCTTATCGATGCAGAAATCCATGGAGGAATAAATAAAGATACGCAGCACGTTCTTCTCGCCCCGCAGCACGTGATCGGCGCAACGCCCCACGATAACAGAGCTTTCCTTTTGTGCGATCTCCTTGATCACCTTGGATTGAAAATTGAACAAATTGTCATCGGAGGTAAATTCGCCGCGATCGGGCGGAATGATCTCTTTGCCAAAGGAACGGTCGTAACGCTTGAAAATCGCGACCTTGCCTGCCTCGTCTGCTTTGTGGAACAGATCCAGGCTGATGCCGCTTTGCTCTGAGGCGAGCTCCATGATCTCACGGTCGTAAAAACGAATGTTAAGACGCTCTGCCAGCATTTTTCCAATGGTGCGGCCGCCGCTGCCAAAGCCGCGCGCGATAGTTACGGTGAAGTTTGCCATACTTGCCTCCTTAAAGCCGATAGGCTCTTGCGATCTTTTGTTGTAATCTTATTATAGCACCGCAATTTGTATTTGTCAAAGGGTATTGTGCTGTTTTGTGCGATAAGTCTTGACAAATGCTTGATTTTGTGCTATGATAACACCCACGAGCATGTGAGGAATTGCTTTGTCGCAGGCCTTGCAACCGCTTGGCTACACTTTGCGGGTGTGTGCGAACCCATTTCGCCACGCCCCGCATGCTACACTTCGCGGGTGTGGCGAAATAGGCATACGCATAAGATTTAGGATCTTACGCCGTGAGGCGTGCAGGTTCGACCCCTGTCACCCGCACCAAAAAGAGAGGGCGCCCTTGTGGCGCCCTCTCTTTTTGGTGCGGGTACGGAGCCGAACCCCCACGCGAACAAGACAAGGAGTTTGGCACTCGGCACAAACGCGTGGGGGAAGGACGGCGGTCTGCG
>JAFVOQ010000027.1 GCA_017505785.1 Clostridia bacterium | reverse complement strand
TGCAAAATGCGGTTGTTTAAACCGCAAAGGGTATTTCATGAGGCGCCGCATATCTTTGGATAAGCAATCACAATACGCGCCTCAAACACCATATCATGCCGAGATCACGCCTTCCGCATCTAAATGACTCAGCCCCTTTTAGCAGAAAATCTTTCGGATTTTAATGATAGAGGTCTTTTAGGCGCGCTCTTTTCTATCGGGCATGCCGATAGCACCTTTTTGTCGAAGCAAACGGTCCTTGTTTTTATTTATATTTGTCAATAAGTGCCTTAATTTGTGCCGCAAGCTTTGCATTATCCTTGTTGGGACGCCCGTCTGCACGCTTGGCAAGTGCAAGCAATGCCTCGGCATTGGCAACCAGATTGGCGTGTATGCTCGACTTGCGCGATCTCACCCTTGCCGCATCAATAGCAGTGATACGGCGACGCTCGGTGTAGGCGGTCATCGCGCCGCTAACGAGATCGTATTCCGTGCCGCTATTGGGTGCCTCAACGGCATAGCCACGGTCCCGTAGGGTGTCACCCAATGCCGCGATCGCTTCCTCATCACCGTGATTGAGAAACACCGTTTTGGGCTTTTTTGAAAATGCCGCAAGCCAAGAGATCAAGCCCTCCTTGTCGGCATGGCCACTTGTACCGCGGAGTGATCTTATACGCGCCTGCACGGCGATCTCCTCTCCAAACAGCTTCACACGCTTCGCGCCCTCTGTAAGTGCACGCCCAAGTGTGCCAACCGCTTGATAGCCTACAAACAGGATCAAATTCTTTTCTTGCCACAAATTATGCTTCAAATGATGACGCACGCGCCCCGCCTCACACATGCCGCTTGCCGAAATAATGACCTTGGGGTGTGGGTCGGTGTTGATGCGTTTTGAGTCGTCTGCTGTGACTGAAAGCCGCAAATCATCAAAGCGAATGGGGTCAACCCCTGCGCGGATCAATGCCCTTGTTTCCTCATCAAAGCAGGCAGGATCGCATTTTGAGAATATTTCGGTTGCTTCAATGGCAAGCGGGCTATCCACGTAAACGGGGAATTTGGGATAGCGTGTGAGTCCGCGCGCCTTGATCTCGCGTATGGCGTACAGCAGCTCCTGTGTGCGCCCCACGGCAAAGGAGGGAATAACTACGTTGCCGCCGCGCCCTATCGTTTCGTCAATAAGCTCGGCAAGTGTTTCCACCGTATCGGCAGAAGGGGCGTGTAAGCGGTTGCCGTAGGTCGATTCGAGCACCAAATAATCAGTGTCGGCAACGGGTGTTGGATCCTTGATGATCGGTTGATTGGTGTTTCCCACATCTCCGCTGAATACGATCTTTTTGGTAGTGTCACCCTCGCGCAGCCACAGCTCGATTGCAGCTGAGCCAAGCAAATGCCCAATATCGGTAAAGCGAAGCTCTATACCGGCTGCCGCCGTGATCTGCTTGTCGTACGGAACACCCTCCAAAAGAGAGATCGCACCCAAGGCATCCTCCATGGTATACGTGGGGGTAAAGCTCTCCTCGCCCGCGCGTTGTGCCTTGCGGTTCTTCCATTCTGCCTCGATCATTTGAATGTGGGCACTGTCACGCAGCATGATGTCACAAAGCTTCGCGGTTGCCTCCGTGGCAAAAATGATACCGCGAAAGCCCTCCTTGTAAAGGCGGGGGAGCATGCCGGAGTGATCAATGTGTGCGTGCGTCAAAAACACCGCCTGTATTTCTCTTGCCGGTACGGGGAGCGCCACATTTTGAAACACGTCGATCCCTTGCTCCATGCCACAGTCAACAAGATAATACCTGCCACTGACCTCAAGCAGTGTGCAGCTGCCCGTTACTTCCTGTGCCGCACCGATAAACTGTATTTTCATAAAAGACCTCCGTTTGGGTGTGCGCCCTAAGGGCTTGTGTGGTTCAATTTACATTTACAGTATACCACGTATGCGGTAAAATTGCAACTTTTGGTTGACTTTTTTTCTGTGCCGTGCTATCATAAATCTATATTTTGAAAAGGATTGTTATTTTATGAAGGACTACAAGCATCGGCTTGCCCTGATTACCGCTATGGCGATTTTTGGTACGATTGGCATTTTTCGCCGTTATATTCCGCTACCGTCGGGCACGGTGGCACTCTGTCGCGCTGCTGTCGGCATGCTCTTTTTGTTGCTTTTTTTGCTTTGCAAACGCAAAAAATTAGATCTTGGTGCCATACGAAAAAACTGGGTAAAGCTGCTCTGTTCAGGTGCCTTTCTTGGCTTCAACTGGGTTCTTTTGTTTGAAGCGTATAAGTATACCTCTGTTGCGGCTGCTACGCTTTCTTATTATATGGCTCCAATTTTGCTTATTCTGGCAGCACCGCTGCTGCTCGGCGAGCATCTGACAGTAAAAAAAGGAATATGCGCCGCCGTAGCACTCTTTGGTATGGTACTGGTTTCGGGCGTGCTCGAGGCGGGCGTGAAGAACGTCACCGAGCTGCGCGGCATTTTCATGGGGCTTCTTGCCGCCGTGCTCTACGCCGCTATTATCCTGCTCAATAAAAAAATGCAGGGAATTGATGCGATCGATAAGACTGTGGTGCAGTTCGCCGTTTCTGTTTTGGTACTGCTACCCTATGTCATTTTTGCCGAGGATATCACATTTTCAGCCATTACCCCAACGGCACTCATTTTGCTTGCTGTGATCGGTGTTTTGCACACGGGCCTTGCCTATGTGCTCTATTTCGGGGCAGTAGGTAAGCTGAAGGCGGGCACTGTGGCACTCTTTAGCTATATTGATCCTGTTTTGGCAGTGCTTCTTTCCGCGCTTGTACTAAAGGAGCCAATGACCATTCTTTGCGGTATCGGTGCCGTACT
>JAFVOQ010000026.1 GCA_017505785.1 Clostridia bacterium | reverse complement strand
TGCAAAATGCGGTTGTTTAAACCGCAAAGGGTATTTCATGAGGCGCCGCATATCTTTGGATAAGCAATCACAATACGCGCCTCAAACACCATATCATGCCGAGATCACGCCTTCCGCATCTAAATGACTCAGCCCCTTTTATCTTATTATTCATATGCTTGTGTCAAATATTCCTCCGCGAAGTGCGCGGCGACGGCACCGTCGGCAGTAGCAGTTACGATCTGCCGCAGCGCCTTTGTACGCACGTCACCCACGGCAAACACACCGGCAAGGTTTGTCTTGGTGGTTTCGTCAGCAATAACGTAGCCGTTTTGGTCAAGTGAAAGCTGATCCTTGACAAGGTCGGTTGCCGGCGTGCGGCCAATGCTGATAAACAGCCCATCCAGTGCAAGCGTTTCGCGATCTCCCTTTTGCACGTTTTCGATCACCACGCCCGTGAGCTTGTTTTCCGCCAAAAGCTCCGCTACGGTGCTGTTCCACTTAAACTCCACGTTCTCGGCATGCATCAAGGGCTCATGATAGATCTTGGTGGCACGAAGTGTATCGCGGCGGTGTATCACGTACACCTTTTTGCAAATTCTTGAAAGATAGAGCGCATCGGCAGCTGCCGAGTTTCCGCCGCCCACCACGGCAACTGTTTTTCCGCGGAAAAACATACCGTCACATGCGGCACAATATCCAACGCCACGCCCAATGAGTGCTTCTTCACCGGGGATGCCGAGATGACGGTGCGTGGCACCCGTGGCAAGGATCACAGCTCTTGCGCTTAGCTCACCCGCATCGGTTTTGATTACCTTTGGGGAGTCTGTCAGCGAAAGGGCTAACACCTCGTTTTGCAGCACCTCACAGCCAAAGCGCACCGCGCCCTGTTGCATATGCGCACCAAGCGAAAAGCCATCAATCCCCTCGGGGAACCCGGGATAATTATCAATTTGTGCGGTTTCGGTCATCTGCCCACCGGCAGAAAGCTTTTCGATGAGCACGGTATCAAGCCCCGCCCTTGTGGCATAAATCGCGGCGGTAAGCCCACCGGGGCCGCCGCCCACCACGGCAACGTCGTAAATCTTATCTACCATATACTGCCCCGTTTATTGCAGGAGGTCAAGCAAACGCGCCTTGGTCTGTGCACCAAGTGCCCCGTTTACCACCTCACCGTTTTTCAGAACAAACAAGGAAGGAATGCTCATCACGCCAAATTTTTCGGCAAGCTCGCCCTCGGCATCTACATTCACCTTGCAGATCTTGTATTCGGGGTGCTCTGCGGCGATCTCGTCTAAGATAGGCGCGATCATGCGGCAGGGGCCGCACCAATCTGCGTAAAAATCAAGCAATACGGGCTTTTCGCTTTTGAGAACCTCGTTTTCAAAATTTTCCTTATTGACATAAACAACAGACATATTCCAATCTCCTTTTTTATTTAGTATTCGTATCATTTTATTGAATTAACCAAGCAACACGTCCATGGCGAGCATCAGACAAAAGCCAACAAGCAAGGCAAAGGTTGCGCCCTTTTCGCCGCCATGTGCGTGGGTTTCGGGAATCATTTCGTCACTCACCACGTAAAGCATAGTGCCGCCTGCAAAGGCAAGCGCAAACGGGAGGACCGCCGTAGCAAGACTGACGGCAAAATAGCCGATAAACGTGCCTACCACCTCAATAACACCTGTCAGCGAGGCATATAAAAAGGTTTTACGCGGCGAAATACCTGCTGCCAGCATCGGCCCGATAATGACCATGCCCTCAGGGATATTTTGTAGTGCAATGCCGAGCGCGATCATCAAGGCATCCCCCGTATTGCCAGAGCCAAAGCCAACGCCTGCGGCAATACCCTCAGGCAGGTTATGAATGGCGATCGCCATCACAAAAAGCAACACCTTGTTTAACCGTTCGTTGCCATGATGCACCTCCTCCGCGCCACCCGCGAGTCTGTGCAGGTGAGGCACAAGACGGTCAACGAGGACAAGGCAAAAGGCACCCGTAAAAATGCCGCCAATGACAATCAGCAAGCCAAATTCCCCGCCGTAATCAAAGGCAGGGAGAATGAGCCCCAGCACCGCCGCCGCCAGCATCACGCCTGCCGCAAAGGCAAGCACGATATCGCTGAAGCGGTGCGATATTTTTTTGAAGAAAAATCCGATCACGGCACCAAAAACCGTAGCACCACCAACACCAAGTGCGGTTAAAAGAACAAGTCGCATAAAAACCTCCGCTTACTGCTTCTTTGTTTATTTTAGCACAATAAGTTATAATATGCAATGCTTGTCAAGAAAAAATGACAAGAGAAGAAACAGCTAAGGAAAAGGCTCCCTCCCGACAGTACACCTACAAAGTGTAACAAACTATACCTTGCAGGCAAGGCATGTGAAAAGGAGTACGAACAAAAATGCTCGTACTCCTTTTGTCGTAGAGCGGGGGTTTATCTCCCGCCGTATTATTAAATTTATATCGTTTACAACGGCGGCAGCAAGCCACCGCCCTACAAGGTTGCGGTAGGTAAAACCTGCCTTATGGAAGGCACCCCTTCGGGCACCCCTTATTTGGTGCCGGAATGCGTGCCTACCTCGTTTTTACAAAACGAGGTTGAAAGAACGCCTCGGCGGCTAAACACCGCCGTTTGCTCCGCAAAATCGGCGTTCTTTCCTGCGCCCGTTTTGTTTGCATAAACTTTCAGCCACAGCAAGGGCGCAGTCCCCCGCCGTAGGCGGCAACAAGAAAGAGCACCGCGCAAGGCGGTGCTCTTTCTTGTTGGTGCCGGAAGCGGGGGTCGAACCCGCACGGTATCGCTACCACTGGATTTTGAGTCCAGCACGTCTGCCAATTCCATCATTCCGGCGAACGCATTATATTATAGCACATGTAAAGGGAAAAATCAAGTGCTATTTGAAATTTTTTTGTAATTTGATCTTTGAGAGGAGAATATCCACGGAGGAACGCGACTCTCGCTCACGCATATACTGAAAAGGAAACGAAAGGAGGTTTTGAGAATGAACCGAGAAACCGAACTGCCACGCGATACAGGTACAGGGTTTTTGGTGGTGCAGGTCACCACGGCAAACTCAGCGATCCCTCTCTCGGGTGCTCAAGTCACAATATCAAGGGCGCGCGATGACGAAACGGACGTATTATACGAGCTACAAACGGGAAACGACGGCAAAACGCCGCGCGTATCACTCCCTGCGCCCGCACGCGGTGCTTCCCAGCGTCCCTCCTCGGTACCGCCCTTTTCCACCTACAATATATCAGTTGTACTGCAAGGCTACGAGCAAGCCATTTACAACGAGGTGCCTATTTTTGACGGGATCATTGCCATGCAGCAAGCCGATCTTATCCCCGTGCCGGAAAACCAATATCCCGACGGCTTTGCGGTAAAACGCCCCAATTTGTTTGAAAACACACCCCCAACGCTTTGAAAGGAGGAGATATGCCAACTACACCTTTTATTCCCGAAACCATTACTGTGCATCTTGGCCGTCCCGAGCAAAACGCCAGGAACGTGACGCTCCCCTTTCTTGACTACGTGGCAAACGTTGCCTCCAGTGAAATTTACCCCACCTGGCCCGAAAATGCAATTCGTGCCAACATGTATGCACAGGTCTCCTTTGTGCTCAACCGTATTTATACCGAATACTATCGCTCGCGCGGCTACGATTTTGACATTACCAATTCCACCTCTATTGATCAATCCTTTGTGGAAGGTAGAGATATCTTTGAAAACATAAAGGAGTTAGCAGGACAGCTTTTTAACGACTATATCGTGCGGCAAGGGAACGTGGAGCCCTTGCTTGCCGCCTATTGCGACGGGCGTGAGGTCACCTGCGAGGGACTTTCGCAATGGGGAACCGTTGAGCTTGCCGAGCAGGGGCTGACACCGTATGAGATCCTTACTTACTATTACGGTGACGATATTGACTTGGTACAAAACGCCCCCACAGCAGGCACTACGGAAAGCGCGCCCGTGGTGCCCTTACGGTTGGGTTCTGTAAATGACGACGTGCGTGTGATACAGCTACGGCTCAACCGTATTTCCGCCAACTACCCCTCTATTCCCAAAATTTTACTGGTTGACGGTATTTTCGGCACCGATACCGAGGCGGCGGTGCGGCGCTTTCAAGAAATTTTTGGGCTTACCGCTGATGGCGTGGTGGGAAAATCTACCTGGTACTACATTCGCCGCATTTACAATGCCGTTAAGCGCCTGAACGAGCTGGATTCTGAGGGAGTGACGATCGAGGAGATCACACAGCAATATCCAGGTGTGCTGCGCGAGGGAGATGCAAGCCTTGGTGTTGCCAATCTGCAATATTACCTGAACTATCTCTCCGGCTTTTACAATACCGTCCCCCCCGTCACAATAGACGGTGTATTTGGTGCAACCACGCGTGCCGCCGTGATCGATGCGCAAAACACCTTTGGGCTGGTTGCCGACGGTATTGTGGGCGAGCAGACGTGGGATGCCATTTACGATGCTTATCTCGGCATTGTATCCACTATTCCGCGCGAATATATTGAGGGGAACGTGGTTCCCTTTCCCGGCGTGGTACTGCGCCTTGGCTCGGACAGTGAGGACGTGCGACTCTTACAGCAATACCTCAACTATATTGCCGGGAGCTTTACCTCTATCCCCACAGTTGACGTCACGGGGTACTTTGGGCCGCGCACACGCGAGGCAGTGATTGCCTTTCAAGAGCAATTTGAGCTCCCCGTAAACGGCACGGTTGGCGCAATCACCTGGAATGCCATTGCCGACATTTACAGCGACCTATATAACGGCGCAAGGCTTGGCGAGGGGCAGTACCCCGGCTTTGAGATCGGAGGTTAATATGCCAAACACAAACGAGCAAGAAGCGATCCGCAATTTGCAGCGCTACCTGCGGCAGCTTTCCTATGTAAACCCCAATATTCCCGCGCACCCGATCGACGGTATTTACGATACTGCAACGCGTGAGGCTGTGCGCGCCTTTCAGCGCGAGGAGGGCTTAGGCGACACGGGCGTAGTGGATGCCGCCACGTGGGAGCTGCTCTTTAAAAGATATGAAGAATCCCTTCGGCGAGAGGGGGCACCCGTGCCGCTTGCACAATTTCCGCGCATCTCCCCAGGATACGCCCTGCGTGAGGGTGACGAAAACTTTTTGGTGCGACTGATACAGTACGCCCTCGGCGAGCTTGACCTTATTTACGAGGGGATTGACGACGTGCCGCAAACCGGCATATATGACGCGCAAACCATGGATGCGGTGCGCAGCTTTCAGCGGCGGCACGGTCTTACCGAAACGGGCGAGGTGGACCGTGCCACCTGGGATGCGCTTGCTACCACCTACAACCGTGAATTTGGCGGATACCAAAACCAATAGCAAAACTTTCCCCCACTGCTTTTGGCGGTGGGGGGATTTTTCAAAAATCAAGAAAAACAAAGGAAAGTGGTAGATAAACCGCCATAATCGGCTATAATCGCTTCTTGTTCTTATTGTTTGACTTTGTTTGACTTTGACTTTGTTTGACTTTAAGCTTATACTGAAGCCAGTAAAGGTCAAACAAAGTCAAAGGAGGCATACTATGCTAACCGATCAAATTGCAAAGCTGATTGAACAGATGCTGGAGGAAAGCGGCGGTGCGCTTGACCTACAGCGCAACGAAATGGCGCAAAGCCTTGGATGCGTACCGAGCCAGATCAGCTACGTCATTACCTCACGCTTTACCCCTGAACGCGGATATTTGATCGAATCACGGCGCGGTGGGGGCGGTTGTATCCGCATTATACGCAAGCAGATGCACAAGAGTGAGTATCTGATGCATTTTTTCCACGCGATCGGCAATAAAATTGAAGAGCGAGAGGCGTTGGCATACCTAAAGAATCTTGCCGACAACGATATCATCACGGCAAGAGAGGCAAAGATCATCGGCAACGCGCTATCGACTGCCGCCCTCTCCCCCGTCACGACAGACGGCAGAAGCATGCTGCGCGCACAGATTTTTAAGCACATACTGCTGTCGCTAATGCAGTAAAAAGGAGTGATCATGATGAAATGCGAAAAATGTAACGAAAAGGAAGCAAGCTTTTTTTACGAGGAGAATGTAAACGGCGAAAAACGCTCCTATCATCTTTGCCGCGCCTGCGCCGAGGAGCTGGGGCTGATCACCAAGAATAAGACAGGCTTTGGTGAGGATCCGTTCTCTGCCCTGTTCCCTGTCGGCTACGGCAATTTTATCGGCGATATCTTTGGCTTGCCGCAAAGCCTTGGTGTAAAGGCAAAAAAATGTGAGGGGTGCAGTGCAACCTGGCAGGATATTGCAAAGTCGGGCAAGGTAGGCTGCCCCTTGTGTTACGGCACGTTTGGCGACGAGCTGGAGCGCAGCATTCGCTCGATACACGGCAACGTGACGCATGTAGGACGTGCGCCTGCCGCAAGGCTGGCGGCACTGGAAAAGAAAACCCGTATGGCGAATTTAAAAAACGCATTAAAGACCGCGATCGAAACGGAAAACTTTGAGGAAGCCGCACACCTGCGCGACGAGATCCGCGCCATGGAAAACGGCGAGAAGGAGTGATAGTATGGCTTGGTATCAAATTAAGGGTGCCGAGGCGGACACCGTGATCTCCTCACGCATTCGCTTGGCAAGAAACATAAACGGCTTTGCCTTTGGCAAAAAACTAACGGAAGAACAGGCAAAGAATATCCTTTCACAGCTTGAGCAGGCACTGGGGGCAGACTTTACCCGTACCGACCTGGATGCACTCTCCCCCACTGCCGCACGCGCGCTGGTGGAGCAGCACTTTATCAGCCCGGAATTTGCGGCACAAAAAAATCCGCGCGCGCTTTTTCGCTGCGACAACAAGAGCTTATACGTAATGGGGTGTGAGGAGGATCACATCCGCCTGCAATGCATACTGCCCGGCCTCGCGCTGCAGGATGCCTACCGTTTTGCGGTGGCTTGTGATGAAACACTCGATGCCGCGCTTGATATCGCATTTGATGAAAAATTAGGCTATCTTACGCACTGCCCCACCAATCTCGGCACAGGCTTGCGCGCCTCAGTCATGCTCTTTTTACCGGCTCTGACCGAAAACCGCATGATCAATTCCCTCTCGCATCAGCTCTCCAAGATCGGGCTGACGATACGCGGTATATACGGCGAGGGATCGGCTGCACACGGGTGCCTTTATCAAATATCCAACCAGATCACCCTGGGGCTTTCTGAGGAGGATATTCTGCATAAGCTTAATGAAACCGTACAAAATATTATAAATAAGGAACGCGAGCTGCGTGCGCGTGTCACGGGTGAAGCGGCACTGATCCGCGAGGACAGGATCCACCGTGCGGAGGGGATCCTGCGATATGCCACGCGCATCTCCTCAGAGGAATTTTTCTCGCTTTACAAGGAGCTAAAGCTCGGCATTGCCGAGGGAATCATTACCTCGATCTCGGCTGAAACGCTCAACGCCCTACTCATTGCGGTCATGCCCGCACAGCTCACGCAAAATGAAGCCAATCCCCCGAAAAGCATTGCCGAGCGCGATGCACTGCGTGCCGCATTTATCAAAAAAGCATTGGAGGTGAAGCCACATGGCTAACCGTTTTACGGAAAAAGCACAAAATACACTGAACAACGCCCTGCGCTTTGCACGGCAGCTTGGGCACACCTATATCGGCTCTGAGCACATTTTGCTGGCACTTACCGCCGAAACCGATAGCGTAGCTGCAAAATTGCTTGGCAAATACGGTATAACCGTAGAAAAGGTAAAAAATCGTATCGAGGCACTGGCAGGAACAGGGAGCGAAAGCAACGTTTCGCCTGCCGATATGACACCGCGCACCAAAAAGATCATCGAGGGCTCTGCCATGGAGGCTGTAAAGGGCGGTCAAGGATATATTGGAACCGAGCATCTTCTGCTCTCTCTCCTTGCCGAGCGTGATGCGGTGGCGGTCAATATCCTTGAGCATTTGGGTGCAACCCCCGACGACCTTTGCCGCGAGATCATTACTCTGCTTGGCTCGGCACCGACACCAAATAATCACGGCGACAAGGAAGCGGCGCGCGGCGCAAAGGGTGCCCTTTCAAACGCGCCTACCCTTGCCTCGTTTGGGCGCGATCTCACCGCACTTGCACGCGAGGGAAAGATCGACCCCGTCATTGGCCGTGACAAGGAAACAGAGCGCGTGATCCAAATACTTTCCCGACGCGCAAAAAACAACCCCTGCCTGATCGGTGAGCCCGGCGTTGGCAAAACCGCCGTGGTGGAGGGGCTGGCACAAAGAATCGTTGACGGGGCAGTACCCGAAACCCTCAAGGACAAGACTGTATTTACGCTTGACATAGCAGGCATGATCGCGGGTGCAAAATACCGCGGAGAATTTGAGGAGCGCCTGAAAAACGTGATGAGCGAGGTCGCCAAAAGCCCCGATATCATCCTCTTTATCGATGAGATCCATACCATTGTGGGGGCAGGGGCTGCTGAGGGTGCGGTGGATGCCGCAAATATCATCAAGCCCGCACTTGCACGCGGTGAGATGCAGGTCATTGGTGCTACCACCATTTCCGAATACCGCAAGCACATTGAAAAGGATGCCGCACTTGAACGGCGTTTTCAATCGGTTACCGTGGGCGAGCCCACACCCGAGGAGGCGATCCTTATTTTGCGCGGTCTAAGGGACAAATACGAAGCACATCACAAGCTAAAGATCTCAAATGAGGCGATCGATGCAGCCGTCAATCTCTCAAGCCGCTATATCAGTGACCGATATCTGCCCGATAAGGCGATCGATCTCATTGACGAGGCAGCCTCTCGCCTGCGCATCTCGGCTCACACCTCCCCTCCCGACCTCAAGGCGAGCGAGGCGCGCCTAAACGCGCTCGCACAGGAAAAAGAGGAAGCTGTATCGGCACAGGATTTTGAGCGCGCTGCCAAGCTGCGTGACGAGGAAAAGAGTCTGCGCGAGGCTTATGAGAAGGACATGGAGGCATGGAAAAACGGCGTGGGCGATACTGCGCTCACAGTATCCGAGCATGACATTGCCGACGTGGTAACACAATGGACAGGAATTCCCGTCAATAGCCTTTTAGAGGAGGAAAGCGCACGCTTGCTGAATCTGGAATCACTGTTACGTGAGCGCGTTATCGGTCAGGATGCGGCTGTTGCGGCAGTATCCAAGGCCATTCGGCGCGGTCGCATGGGCTTAAAGGACCCGAAACGCCCCATTGGTTCGTTTATCTTTCTCGGCCCCACGGGCGTGGGCAAGACTGAGCTGACCAGGGCTTTGGCTGAGCTGCTATTTGGCGATGCCAACGCGATGATCCGCCTGGATATGTCCGAATATATGGAAAAGCACAGTGTTTCCAAAATGATCGGTTCCCCTCCCGGCTACGTTGGCTTTGAGGAGGGCGGCCAGCTCACCGAGCGCATCCGCCGCAAGCCCTATTCCGTGGTGCTGTTTGATGAGATCGAGAAGGCGCACCCCGACGTTTTTAACATCCTGCTTCAAGTGCTTGAGGACGGCGTGCTGACCGACTCGCAGGGCAGACGCGTGGACTTTAAAAACACCGTGCTGATCCTCACCTCAAACGTAGGTGCTTCTGCACTCACGGCACGCACGCGCGGTGCATTTGGCTTTGCACAGGAAAGCGATTCCGCCGCGGAGAAGAAAAACACCGATGCCAAGATCATGGAGGCACTGAAAACCACCTTCCGCCCCGAATTTCTCAACCGTATTGATGACATTATCATCTTTAACAAGCTGACCGAGGAGAACATCCGTTCCATTGCTTCTCTCATGCTAAACGACGTGAAGACGCGCATCAATGCCCTTGGCATTACCGTTGCCTTTGACGAAAGCGTTGCCGCCACAGTTGCCGCGGAGGGCTTTGACCCCGTGTACGGCGCGCGCCCGTTGCGCCGTGCCATTGTACGCATGGTCGAGGATGCCTTCTCGGGTGCCATGCTGGAGGGACAGATCAAAACCGGCGACAGTATCCTTATCACCGCAAAAGACGGCAAAATTGAATTTGAAAAGCAAGAGCGCATCACTCAAGCTTAAAGCTCTGCGGTGAATACCTGTATAAACATGTTAAAACGGCATAGTTGCATAAATGCAACTATGCCGTTTTTCTGCCTTTTTGCGGTTTCTCTAAGACAGTCTTATTTTCTTTGGTGACAGGATGAAGCTACAACTGTGTAATCAACTATGATATTCTGTTCCTTCGTATTTCCCCGGGATAATTTCCGCAAATTCAAAGAATAGTTTTCTCATGGAATCAAGATTCTCATCATCAATTGCAAATGAAACGATTGCGTGCCTTTCATCACCGTAAACAGAACGCGAGTAGTAGATATAATTACCAACCGGAGAATCAAATTCCCCTTCCGGGTGTCTTATTTTTGCACGTTCTGCATTCTTTTCACCAAAACCTACGCCACTATAAATCAGTTCAAGTTCATTTACACTGTATGGCCTTGGCACATTCTTGATTATATCGCAAATGAGATCATGCTCAATTTTGCCGACGCAAAAATACTCGTCAATCGAAAAATTTTCTATAAACATGTCCTCTCGGATATGACTGCTTGACATTTCCTCACTTTTGTATCCATAATAATCTTTAAGCTCCGGGTGTCGCTTTAAGATGGTATGTATAGCATTTTTGTTTCTGTTAGAATGAAGCTTCCCCTCGTGTTCATACTCACAAATTGAAACGCTAGCCTTAAAAAGCCACTCGGAATAAAACAAAGCATGCTTTTTGATCAGAGCTTCAAGTGCCTCCAAAACATCTTGGGGCTTTGTTTTTCTATTTAATCGGTAATGAATAATCGTATACCTTCTATTCACGACCTGTACCTCCTTTTCTTCATTATTCATTTTAAATGCGTTATATCACAAAACCATTATTCCTTTAACCGAACTATGCGGCGATGTCAAATTTGCTTGTGTATTGTAAGCCAGCCAACTCTACCGAGCTGCGCACAAACAGGGTGCTGTGAAAAAGCCAATAGAGGAAAAAAGCAAAAATTACAGCTTCTTATATTTTTGAAAAAATTTATTATATTCCTCCAAATAACGATTTTTCTTCTCTGCGGTATGCATCACGCGCTTTCCCTTCCCGTAAGGATATATATCGTCAGATTCCTCGCAATAGATACCGTATTCTTCGGAAAGTTTAAATCTTTTCGCCTCAAATTTTGCATAGTTTTCCGTCGGAAACAAGTTGGGTGAGATCCATAAGTGTTCAAGAATCGGCAAATCAATCAAATAATCAATATTTTGATCAAGCGGCTCGGTGGCGGAAATAATAACTTCTTTAAGATTTACAAGATTTGAAATTGGCGAAAAAGATTCGATCTTATGCACAGCAACATCTGAAAAAGGGGTGTAGATTTGCAAACACTCTAAATTCGTAGCAGCTTCCAAGCCTGATAGCGACTTCAAATTTTTGTTGATCCAAATTGTAAGCATTCTTAATTTTGGAGTTTTCGCCGTGTTCCAAAAACATGCTATTCTCTGCCCCTGAAAAGCAACAAATTCCAACGCCGAAAACCGCTCCAACGGCGAAGCATCCGAAACCGCCCCTTGGATCACAATTCCTCTTACACTCGAAGAAATTCTTTGGCAAACCGCTTCAAATTCTTCTTGCTTTCTTATTTTTCTCAGAGTAATGAACTCTCGTTTTTCAAAGTCTGTGCTGAACTCATTTTTTCCATAGTAAAATCCTTGTCTTTCAGCGCGAAACTCGCATTCTCGACAAGTTTTCTCACCATCCAAAACAACATCTATCCAAGAATAATCATCACAAAGCTCTATCCCGCGGCAGTTGATCGCTTTTTTGCTTTTATCAGTACACGTCTGATAGAAATTCTCAAACAAATATCGGTCCGCCAATGTTGTTTTTTCTTTCATATCACCACCGCCTTTCTTGCCTTTATTATAGCATGAATCCATTATTCTTTCAAGTGAAACATCCCCACATTCGCATCAGCGAATATTTTACATTTGTGGAGCAAATATTTCACAGCGAAGCTTTTTCACTTGGCGAAGGCGAATTACGTTGAAAAAAGCACTGCTTTCGCAGTGCTTTTTCTGGTTCGTAGGTCGAAATTGCAACCATCTATAGGTTAGAATTATGTTTGTTTATAGTATTTATAATCGTCGCATTGCCGCGATAAGTATTTTCGTTCAACATCTTAACTCTGTTGTGATAATTGGAAAGCAACCATTCTGTTCTTGAGATTGTCAATATGAAATAAAACCCTTTTCTTTTAACCGTTTTCGAATCAACTTCTGCATCGCTCAAAAAATGATCATCAAAGAAAGCATACAAATCATATGAATTTCTATCGAAAGATGGATTTTTGCATTTTACAGTAATAAATACATCTTTCCATTTGTACATATCCTTTCCATGAAAAACACCGTCCTCAGATATTTCAACAACGTTCCAATATTTATTTGATAAAAAATGCAAAAACATTAAAACAAAAGCTAATGAAAAGACAAGCAATGCTATTGCAATAACATCGGGAAACAAAACAGCACTCATCATCAAAAACAGAAGAAACAACAAACCAACTATAACAATAATCGACTTTCCCCACGGAATCGTATTAATTTTTTTACGTATCATATGATCAACGCCTTTCTTAGGGGTATTATAGCACAGAAGGCACAGTGTGTCAATCTGTTTCGCAGGGGCGCGACAAATCACGCCGAAGGCGTGTATATCATCAATTCCGAAGGAATTGCATAGCATACATTCATATATTTTTCAACAAAAAATGGCTTATTGACCAATGGGAGAAACCACCTTAATTATTCATTATTCATCAGCAAAGCGACTTCATGAAAGCGGATTTTATTTGGCTCCCCTGCTGGTGCTTGTCTACAAAGGCTGCGCCTTTGTGGAAAGATCCGCCATAGAACTTCAAATGCTACACTTCTGTTTGGATCTTTCAGGTTCTCGCCCTATACAGGGCGAGAAGCCAAAACGAAAAACCCGCCACAAGGGCGGGTTTTCGTTTTGGCTCCCCCGTGGAAGCTATATTCGAAATTGAGAGAATACCCGAAGCTTCAAGCTCGGCAAAGGTTATAGTCTTTGTTCCCTTATTGTAATTAAACGTGATGACCATCTTATCATCGTATAAAAAGATGCGGTTTACGAAGGTGTCAATGAAGCGGCGGCGGTGTTCAAACTTGTTCGTGTCGAATGTGCGGAAATGTTCGAGCCAACAGGTGATCTGCTCTCTTGTGACAATGGGCTTAGCAAGTTCTTCCTTGGCGATTTGGATGCCAAGCTCGGACTTTCTCGTTTCAAGCTCGTCCATACGTTTCTTGGTTGCATCATTGCAAATACCCATTTGAATGGCATTGACAAGGTTGCCAATTCCCTTCTCAACTTCCGCAAGCTGCTCACGTAAGCACGGAAGAATGGAATTTTCTCGTCCTTGTATTTCCATTACACAATCAGCAATATACGCGATAGCTTCATCGTCGTGAACAAGTCTCTTTATTTCTTCAACAACGATATCTTCGATCCACGACTTGCGAACGGTCTTTTT
>JAFVOQ010000025.1 GCA_017505785.1 Clostridia bacterium | reverse complement strand
TTGCCTCTGCACAGTAAAAATCCGCAATATACTTTCCAAGAACCTTTTGACGAGAAAATCGAACGGGATAGGTACGCAGAAAATCATACCAAAGGTGCTTTTCTTCTTTGGTCATATTCTTTCGCAATATTTTTGCGGTAGGAACAATATCTTTATTATGTTTTCTCTGCATTACAATCCCTCCGTCACGCTTCGCGTGCCACCTCCCTTTACACAAGGGAGGCTTTTGTCGCTTGGCATTTCAATATTTCTCGACACATTGGAATTTACTTTCTCCAATGGCTTACCACATGGTGATATATATTCTCGTTAAAATCAACAATATAGTCACGATGCTCTTCAAACGACAGATAATAAGCATCAATCGTTGCTATACCAAGTTTCAATGCCTTTTGTAATCTATGGTTGCCATCAATTAGCTTGTCTATATTTTCTGTTAGATTGACAATAATTAGAGGCTGAGTAATTTCGGTAGTCATAGCATATTTTTCGTTTCCGTGAAATGGATTGTTTAGAGCAAGAAGCTTAACATCGAATGCTCTTATTCTAAACTTTTCAATATCTTTGAGGAGCTTTTCGATGTCCCATATTATAGATCCATATTCATTACCAATCTGATATTTTTGCTCCATATCCGTTCCCCGTCAAATTCTTGTTTTTTATATGTCTGATTTATTCAAGTTTAACTTTTGTTTATCAGATGAATCAGGTTTAGCCCCTATTCCTATTCTAACACAGAAACCGCAGAAAATCAATCTGCGGTTCCTGCTTTTTCTGTCGGTAGGTAGTGTATTCCAAAAACTGTCCTTAAGAGTACAAT
This sequence comes from Clostridia bacterium, assembly GCA_017505785.1. Lineage (GTDB taxonomy): Bacteria > Bacillota > Clostridia > Oscillospirales > CAG-272 > Firm-07. The sequence goes on along the minus strand of JAFVOQ010000025.1, from coordinate 17,812 downwards.
CCTTTGGCTCCGTTCTTTCTTTTTATTTATCCATGTGGCTTTGCATCCAATTTGGTTTCCCCGATTTCGGTGATCGCGCGGCCTGCGGTAAGATCGGTTACGCGAGCAAGAAACGCTTCTGTGCGCCCTGACGGCAACCCAACGGTAAGCATCACGCGCTCGGCAAAGTCCGTACTGCGCTCACGCGCCTCAAAGCGCGGCAGCTCCTGCAAAAGCCTTTGGTAATCGGGATAGGTAATATCGAGCAAAATATCGGTAAACGGTATAAATTCCGCAACACCTGCCAACTCAAGTGCAGCATGCGCAGCGGCGCCGTAGGCGCGCGTCAAACCTCCCGCGCCCAGCAATATGCCGCCGAAATAGCGTGTGGTTGCCACACACACATCCGAAAGCCCTCTTTGCTCGATCGCCTTCAAGGTCGGCATGCCTGCCGTGCCCTGCGGCTCGCTATCGTCGCCGTAGCGCTTGTTGCCGTCACGCAAAAGATACGCAAAGACCGTATGGCGTGCCGCAGGGTGCATTTTTTTGCGCGTTTTGACAAACGCCTCCGCCTCTGCCACAGTAGAAACACGCTTCACTGCAGCAATAAAGGTAGAGCGTTTTTCTTCAATTTCCGCCTCGCAATCCTCTATAACGGTACGAAAAAGATCGTCATTTACCATTGGTCTGTCTCCTTTGGCGGATCGGTATCGTAAACGCGCAGCTGCCCGTAAACGCGTGCATCTACCACGGCGGTAACCTCAACGGCATCTGTGCCGTAGCGGATATCCTCTACCGTTGCATTGCGATACAAAATCGACAGCACCCCTTGCTTATCATTTGGAATACGGAACGTAACGCGCCTGCTTCCCTCATGCAGCATCTCCTCAATACGCACAAGCAAACGCTCAACGCCCTGCCCTGTGGCGGCAGAAATATACATGACGTTTTCACGCCCGTGCACCGTGCCGGGGATCGCCACGCCAAGGTCGCATTTGTTAAACACATACAAAACAGGCTTGTCACCCGCGCCAAGATCCTGCAGCAGAGCCTCCGTCACCTCTATTTGTGATGCCGCCTGCGCATCCGAGGCATCGACCATGATCAAAAGCAGATCGGCGTTGACAGCCTCGTCAAGCGTGGAGCGAAAGGCGTGGATCAGGTGATGCGGAAGGTTGCGAATAAAGCCAACCGTATCGGTTAGCAATATCGTTTCACCACCGGGAAGACGGCATTTTCGCGTAGTAGGATCGAGTGTGGCAAAGAGCTTATTCTCGGCAAGAATACCGGCATCTGTCAGGTAGTTGAGCAAGGTAGATTTCCCTGCATTGGTATAGCCGACGATCGCCACGCGTGCCTGACCCGATCGGTCACGTGCCACGCGCTGTGTGCGACGGTTTTCCGCCATTTCGGCAAGCGATTGCTCCAACATACGAATGCGGCGTTGCAGATGACGGCGGTCGGTTTCAAGCTGACTTTCACCCGGGCCCCTTGTACCAATGCCGCCGCCGAGTCGCGAAAGCTCAGTACCCTTGCCCATAAGACGGGGCGCGGTATATTTGAGCTGTGCCAGCTCGACCTGCAATTTACCCTCGCCGCTTGCTGCATGGAGTGCAAAAATATCAAGGATCAGCATCGAACGGTCGATGACGCGCACCGTATCACCCAGTGCCTGCTCCAAATTTCGGATCTGCGAGGGCGAAAGCTCACAGTCAAACACGACCAAGTCGATCTCGTTTCGCGCCACGTAAAAGGCAAGCTCGGCGGTTTTTCCACTGCCAAGATAGGTACGCACATCGGGTGCCTCTTTGTTTTGTATCATTTTAAATACCGTAACGCCGCCCGCTGTATCAAGAAGACGCTCAAGCTCTGCAAGGCTGATTTCCGCATCCTCCGCCGTGCCGCGCGTCACCACGCTGACAAGTGCCGCACGCACGCCCTCGGTAATTTGATTTTCCATATTGACACCTCGCTTTAGGCACGAAATTTACAAAATTCCGGTCATTTGAATAGAAAAAGGGGGCAGGAAGCCTGCCCCCGATACTGCCGTGCCGGGCACGACTGCGTGAAATGACTCGATTATTTCTTTGCTTGGAGTCTTCTGTTGAACTTGTCAACACGACCGCCCACGTCAACCAGCTTTTGCTTGCCGGTAAAGAACGGATGACATTTAGAGCAAATTTCAACCTTCATTTCCCCGCCGTTGGTAGACTTGGTTTTCACAACATTGCCACATGCGCAAATGATGCTTACGTCTTCATAGGTCGGATGAATTCCTGCTTTCATGTTTTCCACCTCTCTTTTTACAAATTACGCTTGATTATAGCATATCTTTTTGCGTTTTTCAAGTACTTTTTAAAAACTTCTTTAAATTTTTTCGGCAATTTCCTGTCGAAGCTCCGCAATGATCTTTTTTTCGAGGCGGGATATGTAGGATTGTGAGATGCCGAGAAGATCTGCGACCTCCTTTTGCGTCATCTCGCGCTTGCCCGAGAAGCCGTACCGAAGCTCAATGATCAATCGCTCCCGCGGCAAAAGCGCCGCTACCGCCTCGTTTACCACGCGTCGCTCCTCTCGCTTTTCAAGCTCATAGGAAACACCGTCCTCCTCACTGCCAAGCACATCGGAAAGCAGCAGCTCGTTGCCGTCCCAATCAACGTTCAGCGGCTCGTCTATCGAGATCTCGCCACGGTGTGCGCTGCGCTTTCTGATATACATTAATATTTCGTTTTCAATGCACCGCGAGGCGTAGGTTGCCAGCTTAATATTTTTGTCCGCGCAAAAGGTGTTGATCGCTTTGATCAGACCCAATGTACCGATAGAAATAAGATCCTCAAGCCCCGCACCCGTGTTTTCAAATCGACGGGCAATATAGACCACCAAGCGCAGATTGTGCTCAATCAGACTGGAACGTGCCTCCTCATCCTCAGGCAAGCGTGCAAGAGCCTGTGCCTCCTCCTCCGGGGTTAGCGGTGCAGGTAAAACATCGGGGCCGTTTACATAATATACCCCCTTACGGCACCGAAATATACGTGCGAGCAATCGAAGAATACACCCTGGCATCATGTTCAAATCTCCCTTATCAATTCTGCAGGCAAAAGTGCCTCGCATTCATCAAATCCCATATGTAGCACAGTGGGGGCAAGCAGCAGCTCCACTGCAACCTCTCCCTTGCCGCAATCAAGAAACGCCCAATCGGGCGAAATGGCAAATAACAGTCGCTCTCCCGTAACGCTCCCCGCACGCAACAGACGCACGCGCCGCGCATCCTGAGCGTCAAGCTCTCCGAGTGCCGACACATCATCCGCGGTGAGCACCCTCACAAGGGATTGTGGAAGCAGGTCTTGCAGGGCGGCACGCGACACGATCACCACAGGCTTGCCGCTAATGGGATCGGTAAGCAAATTGGCGGTATCTACCATGGCACAAAGGCTAACTGCACCGTCCCCAATACCCACACGCAGGCAGGCACGGGTCTGGCCCGCGCGGCGCTGTGTCATCCGCCCCCAAAGGAAGGTGGAGATCCCCCCCACCGTTGCAAGCAAAAAGAAGAGCCCTGTGGATACCTCGCTCTCATTTGCGCTGATCGGGAGCTCAATATGCGAAAGCAGTGCAGCCATGCCACTCATGGCACCGCCCACGGCAAACGACACGCCAAAATAAACCAAAAACGGCAAAAAAACATGCACCGTTCGGCAGTTTTTTTGCACGAAAGCCCCCATACACATCAAAAAGCAGACCGCACAATCGGCAAAAAAGGCAATCACCCCTGAGGTTTCCATAAACAATGCCGCAACGGCATAGATTGCCCCCAGTGCCGCAAAGAGTGCCGCGCGCCACACGAAAAAGGGGCGGTGCAGCAGCTTAGCCGTTAAAAAAAGACATTGAAAGTCCATGCAAAAATTGACAAAAAACAATAAATCTCCCCAAACGGTTCCCATTTCCCTCTCACCTCATCAGCATTGTAACACACCCATAGTGCAAAGCATGTCACTTCTCGCGCAATGCTTAAATTTTGCAAACAAAAAAAGCTGACCAAGGGGGCTTCCATAAAGTTGTTTAAAATTATATCCTTGTTCATCCTTTTTTGCGCATCGCGGATCGCGGGAGGGGGGACCCCTCCCCTACAACCATATTTTACATTGTGCCGCGTTCCTTCACACATCGCGGATCACGGGCGATTCGTGAATCGCCCCTGTGACAAAAAGGACAGAGAACGTGAAAATTCTCTGTCCTTTTCACACACCTTGCCCTGCCATAGTGGGTTACACCTTTTAGGTGTACTGTCGGGTGGTAAATCACCTTCTCCTATGGGAGAAGGTGGCAGGCGCAAGCCTGACGGATGAGGAGTTTGCTTGATTTTATGACACCTCATCCACCGCTATCGCGGTACCCTCCCTCTCGGAGGGAGGCTTTTTGTTAGTTCCATTATAACAAAAATCGGCAGAGAAAACAATATCTCTGCCGATTTTTGTAAACATCCTTATGAGAGCCCTCGTAAAGGCGGCTTTTTTGTTTGCTGGTGTTATTTAATGCGGCGGCACTCGATATAAAATCTCTTATCCTCCGCGTGGCCCATGGAGAAGGTCTTGCGCGGGAGTGCACCGTCGTAGATCACGGTACGGAAGAGATCGTTCTTTTCCATACCCGAAAACAGGAATCCGACCGCGTCCTCTGCACGGGAAAGCGTTTCCACTGCCTTTGTGCCGTGTATGTAATCGACCGAGGCACCGGGATGTGATTTGATGTAAGCATCGATAAATGCCTGCAATGTGCCGACTGTAAGCTGTGACGAGGGGCTGCCGAAATGCATAGTGCCGCGGCGTTTGGCGGAAAGGAAGCGCGCTTGCTGGGGGGCGGCGTTTCCGTGAAGCGAGAAGGAATACTTTTCAAGCTCGGAGAGCACATCGTCGGGATCAACGCCCATCATAACGCGATAGATCGGTTCAAACTGGAGGGCGGGATCATGGAGATTGACGACCTCCGCCAATGCGTAACGGGCAGGGTGATAGAGCGCGCTCTCACCGTGCGCCGCCTTGATCTCCTCATACGATGCCTTTGCCACAGCAAGAGAATGGTTGCCGTCACCCACAGCAAAAAGCAGTGGGGCAACATTCTCGCCGTAGCGTGCACGAATACGCTCGGGGGAGATCAGACGAGTGAGGGCGTTTTCAATTCTGCCAAGCCCCACACTATCGACAAATCTTGCGCGCACCGCGCCGCTGCCCTGCACCAACGGAAATTCATAGGCACGCTCAAGCGTTTCGGCACGAGCCGCAATCGGCTCGATCACGGTTTTCTCGGGGTCATCAATCAGAAGCATCACGTGCGGCAGCTCAAGCACGGCATCGCGGCGCACCGCAAGGCGAGGCGGAATGCGCTCGGGCACGGTTTCCTCGGTAGCGCGAATCAGCGTGCGGCTACCGCGGTTGTAGTCGTAATGCTCAAGGTCGATCATACCCACAAGTCCACGGCGCACGCGACCGTCGGATTGCACGCGCTCAAGATAGATCATGCGATTGGGATGACGCACCAAAACCTCACGCAAATACTGCTCCATATTTTTTTGCACCACGGGCACGCGCTCCTCGGTTTCACCGAGAAACGCCTCGGGCAAAATAAGGCGCAGCGTACTGGGCTGCTCCCCTACCCTTTCATCAAGTGTGCGCCAATAATCGGGCTCACCGGTAAATTGGTCACAGGCAACGGTTGCCCACGCAGTACCGTTTACGGTGTGAAAATCGGGCAGGAGTATATCGGAAGGCAAAAAATAGGCAGACATAAGGTTCCCTCTCTTAATAGTAGTTGCTTTTATTGTACCATGAATGGTGCGCAAAATCAAGTCGCCAACGCATTTTTATATGCATTTTCAATTTTTTTGACAGCAAGACTTGCGCCATGCCCTCCATTATGTTATAATGTTTTTGTATTTTAATTATTTATTTGAAAGAAGGTGTCGTATTGGGACCGGGAATGTTCCACTTCGGACAATATAAATACGACCGCGTAAATCCACCCAAAGGGCCTTTGGATCTGCCCCGTTATCTAAAGGAGCTGCTTGGCGGATTTTTCTCGCGCTTGTTTTACATATTTGCGATCGTTTGGAAGAGTGGCCCCGCATTTTTGCTTTTGATGTGCTTTATCTCGCTCTTCAACGGCTTAATGCCCGTGCTTGGTGCGCTGATCTCCAGCCGTATCTTAAATGAATTGCAGATCATCATTACCGAAAGCGCGCTTGGCAAGGAATTTGGGCTTGCCGCCTTTTGGGGCTCTATGGTGCTGCTTCTTTTGATCGCCTTCTTCACCTACAAGATCCTTGACAAGGTGGTCATGCGTCTGTCAAACGCCGTCACCCGCATGGCGGGCGAGCGCGTGGTACGCCACGTCAAGATAGAGATCATGAACAAGGCGCAAGCGCTTGACCTTTCCGCGTTTGACCTGCCTTCATTTTACGAAAAGCTGGAAAACGCCAACCGCGAGGCAGGCAACCGTCCCATTCAGATCTTAAGCTCCACCTTCAGCGTGATCAGCACCGTTATTTCACTTGTGGGCTACGTTGTGATCCTTGCCTCGGCACTCCCGCTTGCGGCACTTGCCATAGCACTTGCTGCAGTGCCCTCCGCAATCGTGAATTTTGTCTATCGCCGCAAATCCTTTGCGTATATGCGTCATCGCTCGATCGACCGCAGACAGATGAATTATTACGCAGAAATCGCGGTAAACAAGGATCTTGCCAAGGAGGTTCGCATGTACGACCTCGGCAACGAGCTGACCACGCGCTATAACACGGTGTTTAACAAATATTACAAGGGGCTAAGAGGTCTGATCATGCGTGAAAATATCTGGCAGATCTCGCTGGCTCTGTTCTCCTCCCTGCTCTCCTGCTTTTTCTTTGCATACATTGCATGGGGCGTGTTTAAGGGTGAGTATCTCATTGGCGACTATTCACTTTATACGGGTGCCCTCTCCTCGATCTCGGGTGCCGTTACCACCCTGATCTCGACCTCGGCAACGATCTACGAGGGCACGCTGTTTATTGACAACCTGCTCTCCTTCCTAAAGGAAAAAAGCCACGTGGTTTCGCGCAGCGCGGAGCCGCTTACCCCTGCGCGAGGTGTGCCGCACACACTGGAGTTCCGCAACGTAAGCTTTGCCTACCCGGGAACCGACAGGCACGTGATCGACGGGCTGAATCTCTTTTTCCGCCCCGGTGAAACAGTCGCGCTGGTGGGTCTAAACGGTGCAGGAAAGACCACGCTCATCAAGCTTCTCACCCGCCTTTACGACCCCACAGAGGGTGAGATCCTGCTTGACGGTCACGATCTGCGCGATTACGACGTAAAGGAGCTGCGACGGCTCTTTGGCATTGTTTTTCAGGATTTTGGCAAATACGCCTTTACCGTGCGCGACAACATCAGGATCGGTGATCTTTTGCACGAAGCGCGCCAAGAGGACATTGAGCAAGCCGCGACCCGCGCGGGGGCTGACACCTTTATTCGCGAGCTTTCTGCACAGTACGACACCAACCTGATGCGTTACTTTGACCGCAACGGAACCGAGCTCTCGGGCGGACAGTGGCAAAAGCTCTCCCTTGCCCGTGCCTTTTACAGTAACGCCGATATTATTATTTTAGACGAGCCCACCGCCTCCCTTGACCCTCTTGCCGAGCAGGAGGTATTTCGCCGCTTTGATGAGCTGCGCGGTGAAAAAACGACTGTGTTCGTTTCGCACCGTCTGTCCTCGGCCACCATTGCCTCCAAGATCGTGGTGCTTGAAAACGGCCGTGTTGCAGAGGAAGGCACACACCGTGAGCTCATGGACCGAAACGGCAAATATGCAACTCTTTTCCGCGTACAGGCAGAGCGCTATCTTACCGAAAACGAGTCCAAATAAATTTACGTATCCCCTTGACAACGCCAGGTAAAAAATCATATAATAATTTTTGATATTTCTATTTTGAAGGAGCCACTATGCAAACAAAAGTTGTAAAATTCGGCGGCAGCTCGCTTGCCGATGCCAAGCATTTCAAGCAGGTAGCAGAGATCATCCATGCCGATCCCGCACGCCGCTTCGTCGTGCCCTCTGCGCCCGGCAAACGTCATTCAAGCGACACAAAGGTAACGGATATGCTTTACCGTTGCTACGAAATGATCCGTAACCGCGAAAACATTGATGAATATTACAAGAACATTGAGGAGCGTTACAACTCCATTATCCGTGAGCTCGGCATGAGCTTTGATATTTCCGGCGAGCTGGAATATGTGAAAAATGCCATGCTGCACGCCTCGGGACGTGACTACGCCGCCTCTCGCGGTGAATACCTCAACGGTATCATTCTCGCCAAATATCTCGGCTTTGATTTCATTGATGCCGAAAACGTAATCTTCTTCCGTGAAAACGGCACGTTTGACGAGGAAAAAACCAACACTGTGCTCGGCGAGGAGCTGCGCCGCCACAAGAATGCCGTGATCCCCGGCTTTTACGGCTGCATGCCCAACGGCACGATCAAAACCTTTTCGCGCGGTGGCTCGGATATTACGGGTGCTATCGTGGCACGTGCCGCCAACGCCGATCTTTATGAGAACTGGACCGACGTTTCGGGCTTCTTAATGGGTGACCCGCGCGTGCTTGACAATCCCCCTCCCATTGATACCATTACCTATCAGGAGCTGCGCGAGCTCTCCTACATGGGTGCTACGGTCCTGCACGATGAGTCGATCTTTCCCGTGCGCTATGCGGGTATTCCGATCAACATCCGTAACACCAATGCGCCTGAGGATAAAGGCACAATGATCGTTTCCACCGCAGAGGGCTATGATAAAAAGCGTGTCATTACCGGTCTTGCCGGCAAGAAGGGCTTTTCCGTTATCAACATCGAGAAGGATCGCATGAATGCCGAGATCGGCTTCGGTCGCCGCGTGCTTGAGATCCTTGAGGACAATGAGATCTCCTTTGAGCATTTGCCCTCCGGCATTGATACGATGAGCATTGTGGTGTCAACCTCCTCCCTTGAGGGTCGCCGCGAGCGCATCCTTCACAGCATCACGCGTCAGGTTAAGGCCGACCACGTGGAAATTCTTGACGGGCTTTGCCTGATTGCCGTGGTAGGTCGCGGCATGGTAAAGGCACGCGGCACCGCCGCACGCATTTTTGATGCTGCCTACGGTGCGGGGGTAAACATTCGCATGATCGACCAAGGCTCAAGTGAGCTCAACATCATCATCGGTGTCAACGAGGAAGATTATGAAAAAGCACTCGGCGCGATCTTCCGTGAATTTGTAAAGTGAGAAAACGTATGGATTGCTTGTTTTGTAAAATCATTGCCGGGGAAATTCCCTCGGCAAAGGTGTTTGAAAATGACAGTGTTTATGCCTTTCGTGACATCAACCCCCAAGCACCCGTGCACGTGCTGGTGGTGCCGAAGGTGCACATCACCTCGGCTGACGCGATCTGCGCCGAAAACAGCGTGCATGTGGCAAAGATCTTTGAAGCCATTCCCCAAATTGCAAAGAGTGAGGGGCTCACGAACGGCTACCGCGTGATCACCAACTGCGGTGAGGATGCCTGCCAGACGGTAAAGCATCTGCACTTCCATATTTTGGGCGGCAAGCAGCTGCAAGGAGAAATGGGTTAAGCATGGTGACGCCAACCTTCAACACCTTACACACCCTGCCCACCCTGTGGGAGAGCCTAAAAGCCGAAACGCGCGATATATGGCTCTACGGTATGGGGAACGGGGCGGATAAGATATTGGCGGTCCTACGGGACACAGAAATTGCCGTCAAGGGCGTATTTGCCAGCGACGGATTTGTGCGCGGGCACGCCTTTCACGGCATGCCCGTGCGCTCTTTTTCCGAGGTGTGCGCACTCTATCCCGAAAACGGCTGTGTGGTGCTTCTCTCGTTTGGCACGGCTCGCCCCGAGGTGCTCGCGCTGATCGAAAACGTAGCCAAACGGTATCCGTTATTTGTGCCGGACGTGCCCGTATGTGAGAGTCCGCTGTTTGACAAGGCATTTTTTGCGGCACACGAGGGTGAGCTTCGCCGCGCGCGCGATCTGCTTGCAGATGAAAATTCCAAACGCATTTTCGATCTGATCTTGGCCTACAAGCTGACTGGGCGTTACGATCTTTTGCGTGCGGCAACCGATCCCACACACACCGATCGCCGCATACTGGAGCTTGACCGTGTGCGTCGCATGGCTGATTTCGGTGCATACAACGGTGATACGGCACGCGAAATGCTCGCACTCGCGCCTCTTGAGTTTATACTGGCTGCCGAGCCCGACAAGCGAAACTACCGCAAGCTGACCGAATGGGCGACAGGCGTTACGGACTGCCGTATTGTTTGCCACCGCGCCGCAATATTCGATACCGCAGGCGAGGCAGCGTTTGATGCTTCGGGCAACCGTAACGCAGGGCTTTGCACGGGGCGCGCCGATTTTGAGAATACCGTGGTGACTGCCACAGCCGATGCCCTGCTTGCCGGCGAAGCGGTGGATTACATCAAATACGACGTAGAGGGTGCTGAGGCAGCAGCCCTTCGCGGCAGTGCCGAAACGATCAAGCGGTGTCGCCCACGCCTTAAGGTGGCGTGCTATCACCGCAGTGAGGATCTTTTTACACTTCCCTTACTGCTGTCTGACCTTGCCCCCGCATACCGCTTTTATCTGACGCGCGCCTACTCATTGCCCGCGTGGGATATGGATCTTTTGTGCGTACCAAACACATTAGAACAACTTTGAAAATGTAAATTTTTTAAAAGATTTAAATTTAAGTCTTGACAGTAAATAGAATTTATGCTATAATGCTAAACCGATGCGGGAAATTGCATGCAAACCGCGCTTTCCCGTCTCCTTACTGCACAGGATTTTGTGCGGTCAATAAAAGTCCATAGGGAGGTATAAAAATGGAAAAGGTTATCAACTCTTACGAAACTCTGTTCATCGTTGATGTAACGGGCGGCGAGGAGGCTGCTAAGGCAACGGTTACCAAGTTTACCGACATCATTGCCAAGAATGCCGAGATCGTTGAGGTTGCCGATTGGGGCAAGCGTCGTCTTGCATACCCCATCAACGATATGCCCGAAGGCTACTACACCGTAGTTACCTTCAAGGCAGAGCCTGCGTTCCCCGCAGAGCTTGAGCGTCTTTACCACATCGATGAGAGCGTAATGCGTTCTATCGTTGTAAGACTCGAGCACGAAGCAGTTGCAAAGGCCGAGGCAAAAGAAGAAGCCCCTGCCGCAGCCGCTGAAGAAGCAACCGAAGCAGTTGCAGAATAATAAAACTTAGGAAACGGAGGCGTATGCTATGTCCAGTCTGAATCTCAACAAGGTCGTTCTTTGCGGCAGACTTACCGCCGACCCCGAACTCAAGCAAACCCAAAGCGGCATTGCCGTTGTTACCTTTACTCTGGCTGTAAATCGCAGATTTCAAGCAAGATCCGGCGATAACACTGCTCAAGCACAGCAGGCTGATTTTATCACCCTTGTTGCTTGGCGCCAGACCGCAGAGTTTATTTCCAAGTTTTTCAAAAAAGGCTCCGCACTTTGCGTGACCGGCTCGATCCAAACAAGATCGTGGCAGGATAACCAAGGTCAGCGTCGTTACGCGACCGAGGTTGTTGTTGACGAAGCAATGTTCGTTGACAGCCGCAATGAAGGTGGTGCCGTTGGCGGCAGCTACACGCCCGATGCGTACGGTGCCGCACCGTCTTTCTCCACTCCTGCAGCGGCAGCGCCGAACTTTGAGGAGCTGAAGGCAGACGATGATCTGCCCTTCTGACAGATCACACAAAATTTATAGGAGGATAATAAATCATGGATAAGATCGAAACCACGGCACGCCCCGCGCGCCCCATGAACCGCAAGAGAAAAAAGGTTTGCATTTTCTGTGCGGATAAAGTTGCTTTTATCGATTACAAAGATACCGCAAAGCTGCGCAAATTCATCAGCGAGCGCGGCAAGATTTTGCCTCGCCGTATTTCCGGCACCTGCGCAAAGCACCAGCGTGAGCTGAATGCTGCAATCAAGCGCTCCCGTCAGGTAGCACTTCTGCCTTACGTAACCGACTGATCTACAGCAGAATAAAGCAAAAAGAGAGAACAAAACGGATCATTCCGTAATTTGTTCTCTCTTTTTTTATTCACACGCGCAGGTGAGGCTTCTTTTGTGCTTGATCATATACTTTTTCTTCTTTTGTACCGCAACACAATCTCAGCCACGGGCACCGCAAGCACGGCGGCGATCAGCAGCCACACCAAGAGATTACCGATGCGCGTATAAAGCGTTACGTTATCACGCACATAAACGGTAGAAAGCGCCATGCCCTCCTGCATCGGAGGCTGCTCACTATAGCTGCTGCCGTTGGGCGAGATCACCGAGGAAATACCCGTATCGGCGGCACGCACGATCCACCTGCCGCTTTCAATGGCGCGCAGGCGCGCCTGTGCGTGGTGCATATAAATACCGCGCGAATCGGTAAACCAAGAGTCATTTGTGGGCAGGATTATAAGCTGTGCGCCGTCACGCACGCTCTCGCGCGTGAGCTCCTCGTAAATCGAATCAAAGCAAAGCAATGCGCCAATACGCCCATAAGCGGTATTGAAAATTTCGCTGTCAGTGCCGGGTGAAAGGTCATCGGAAAGCATACCGATATCAGCGAGCATAGGGAGCACCAGCTCAATAAAGGGACGCCACGGCACGTATTCACCAAAGGGCACAAGGTGACGCTTGGCATAAACCGTTTCATCAACGGTGCCGTCGGGATAGACCGCAAACACTGCATTGTACTCATTCCCCGCCTCATCGGTGTGAAACGCACCGCAAAAAATTGTGATCTGATAGCGCGTGGCGAGGGAAATAATATATTCCCCAAGCGATGTTTCCTCCGAGAGCTCGTCGGGAATAAAGGTTTCGGGGAAAACCACGAACGAAGCCCCTCGTGCTGCCGCCTCGGCGGTATAAGCGTTATACACCTTGTAGCTTTTCTCTCGACTGCTAAAGCTCCATTTGAGATCGGAGCCAACGTTGCCCTGCACCGCCGCCACCGTAAGGGGCGTGCCCTTTGTAGGGGTAGCGGTAAAATAGCCGATCATACCAAGGGCAAGCTGCAAGGCAAGCACACCGGTGGCAACAGCCGCCGAAAGCCGCAGCTTTTGTATTGTTTTGCGGTGCAATATGCCCCACGCCAGGTATCCGTTGACCAAAACAATGGCAAACGTGATGACATACGATCCAAAAAGTGCCGCGCTACCTGTGATCACACCGTATTCGATCTGTCCGATCGCGAGGCGCGCCCACGGTACACCAAGCCAAGTGAGCGTTTGGCTCCATTCGGCGATCACGTACTGCGCCGCAAACAAAAGCGGCACAAGTGAAACAAGCCGTTCCATAACAGCACTGCGGCAAAGAAAGCCAAAAAGCGGCAGCACGAGTGCGGCAAATACCGTTTGCAGGAGCGTAAGCCCCACCCAGCAAACAGCTACCAAAAGCACCGCTTCCCCACGGCCAACGCCCAAAAATTCCATGGGGTACAGGTTAAGGAACCAATGCAGGGACGTCAGATAAAAGGAAAAATAATAGCAAAAGCCATAAAGGTACAGGCGGCGGTAGCCAACGCTCCGATCTCTTGCAACCACAAAAAAGAAAAGGAGCGCGGGGATCATGGCAATCCATTCAAGAAAGCCGATCGCGGGAAACGCGAGGCAAAGCCCCATGAGAACACCGCTAAATGGCATAAGCAGCCACATGTGTTTTTTCATACCCCTTCTCCTTCCCTAATCTTATGCAAAATCCTCCAAAAACCAAACGTCGCTCTCGGGGATCGAAAACGACTTGCCCTCAAGATAAGAAAGCACACTATCGCCCCCCACAGGATCAAACATAAGCTTGTACGCATACAGTGCCTGATATTTATAGCCCCTGCCCTTTTCGGCACGGTTTTTGCCGTATTTGCCGTCGCCGAGCAACGGGTGCCCCACGTGCGCGAGATGCGCGCGAATTTGATGTGTTCTGCCTGTTATCAGCTCAACCTCAAGTAAGGAGTTGCCGTTTTTTTCACGCAGCACGCGATATCTTGTTTCGATGCTTTTGCCACCCCTCAAGGGTGTATCCGATACCGTAACCAGATTTTTCTCGCTGTCCTTGCGCAGATATCCAAGAAGCGTGTCGGCTTTTTTTGGCATTTTGCCGTGCGCTGCGCACAGATAAAATTTTGAAACCTCGTTTTGCTTGATCTTCTCATTCATGGCACGTAAGGAAGCAGCATTTTTGGCAGCGATCACAATCCCCCCCGTATTGCGGTCGATACGGTTGCAAAGCGCAGGAGCAAAGGATTGCTCGTCGGCGGGGTCATATTCCCCCTTTTGATAAAGGTAAGCCTTTACGTGCAGGATCAGCGTGTTTTCACCGCCCGCGGTATCCTCATGTACCAGCACACCGGGACGTTTATTAAGCAGCAAAATATTTTCATCCTCATACACCAAAGAGAGCTTCGGTTTGATCGTGGTGAGCGCGCTATTGTCATTTTGCGGCAGATCGAAAAATTCGTCTTTGATAAAAAGCTGGATCTCGTCGCCCTCCAAAAGCACCTGATTTTCCTTGGCGCGTGCGCGATTTACCTTGATTTTTTTGGTGCGTATTGCCTTATACATCATCGAAAGAGGGAGTCCCTTAACAGCCTTTGTAAGAAACTTATCCAGTCGCTGGCCCGCATCGTTTTTTCCAATTTTTAAAATACGCATCATGCCCCTCCCCTCACAATAAGACGATATCATTATATATGATATACCGTGTTTTTTCAAGAGGTTTTGAAAAACTTTGTGGGGGTGTTGACCGGGGCGACAAAACATGATACAATAAGATATCTAACGAAGGGAGGGCGGCTTATGCACAGCAGCACAACGGTTTGTATCATGACGCTTGGATGCAAGGTAAATCAGTATGAAAGCGAAGCGATTGCCGAGGCATTTTGCGCGCGCGGCTTTCTTGTGCGCCCTGCCTTTGAGGTCTGTGACATCTATGTTATCAATACCTGCACCGTGACCGCCGAATCTGACCGCAAGGCGCGGCAAATGATCCGCCGCATGGTGCAAGCAAACCCCAAGGCTTATATTTTGGTCACGGGCTGCTTTTCGCAATCCCACCCCACAGAAATTGCAAAAATTAAGGGGGTTGACTATATTTGCGGCAACGACAACAAGCTATCTGTCGTGGGAGCAGCATTGGAGCTGCTCAACAGCGGCAAAAAAGCGCAAAAGCCGCAAATAGCCGTAAACGATATTGAAAACGCGCCCTTTGAGCCCATGTGCATCACACGCTTTGCGCGCACGCGCGCATATGTTAAGATCGAAGACGGGTGTGAGAACCGTTGCACCTATTGCGCCATTCCCGCCGCACGTGGAAGAGTGCGCTCAAAGCCGCTTGCCGATGTGGTGAAAGAGGTAGAGTGCTTGGTTGCCGGGGGATGCCGCGAGGTCGTGCTCACGGGTATTGAAACCGCCTCTTGGGGGCGTGACCTTGGGAATGTAACTCTCGTTGATCTTCTCGAAGCGATAGACAAAATTGAGGGTATCGCGCGTGTGCGCCTTGGCTCTCTTGACCCCTCGGTCATGCGAGAGGATTTTGTGAAAAGGCTTGCCGCGCTGCGGCATATTGCACCACACTTTCATTTATCGATCCAAAGCGGCTCCTCAAGCGTGCTTGCCGCAATGAAGCGCAAATACAACCGCGACATGGCGCTGGCGGGCATTGCACGCCTTCGTGCCGCCATACCAAATGTGGAGCTGACCGCCGATTTTATTGTCGGGTTCCCCGGCGAAAGCGAGGAAAGCTTTGCCGAAACACTCGATTTTGCACGCGAGGCGGCATTTTTGCAAATGCACGTATTTGCCTATTCCCCCCGTACGGGAACGCCTGCTGCCGCCATGGCAGGGCAGATCGACGGTGCAACCAAAAAAGCGCGCTCTGCGGCACTCATCGCACTTGGCGAGAAAATACGGCAAGAACGGCTTGAAAAATCGCTTGAAGCACCGTATCGCACCGTCCTGTTTGAAACGCTTGAAGACGGGCTTGCCATAGGTCACACCGATACCTTTCTTGAGGTAGCGATCCGATCTGACAAGCCCCTGCACGGTGTGCTGTTACCCGTCCGTCTGTTATCTGTTACAAACGGCAGACTGCTTGCCGAGAAAGTAGAATAATTATGGAAGAAAATTCCCGTTTCACAGCCGCATTTTGCAGCAATACCGTAGGGGGCTTTCGCATGCTTGACGGCGCGCGCCTGGAGGCACTGAAAAACGATCTCGAGCTGCACATCACCCCAGCAGGACTTTCCTTTTGCCAAAGACAATTTCGCGCAGAACGCCGCGATCCGCTGGTTGGCGAGCTACGGTTTTTGAGTGCATTGGCGCACAGCGCGCATCGCTTTGCCGCGCCCGAGCTTACCGATCTTCACTTTGAGGACCCGCATGATGCACGTATTTGGCAGGATATCTGCCGCCAGCGTGCGGTGCTTTCTAAAAACACGCCGCCAACGCTCTCTTGCGTGATGCGCACCGCTACCGATTATCTGGCACGCGCGGGGCGCGAGGTCTATCATAAAAACTTGTATTGCGCCACTGATGAAATAGTGGCTGCCGCCTGCCGCGGCAAGACACCTGACTTGGCACTTGGCATCGGTGACATTTCCGCCGCCTTCATGCCAAAATTCACAGGCGAAGCACCACGTGTGGGGCAATTTTTGCTGGCGCTGCGTAAGCGTGAGGCGCTTTCCCTTTCCTGTACGGTAGCGCACTTTTTAAAAGCCAATGCCGCCTTTTCCCCCATACCCGTTTTGGCAATCGGCGAGGAGGGGCTGGGCGTGCATCTTTCCGCTTTGCCGTTTGGCGCGGAGCTTGATGTGATCGACCTGCCCGATTATGACAGGGAGCAGGATACGGCAGGGCTTGTCAACGCCTGCCGCAACACCGTGATCTTTGCCGTCTCCGAAACGGCTGTAAAGCCCTTACTACTGTGCGGCGCACCCGTAAAGCTGATCGGCCGTGTGCTTGGCAGTGGGCGCATTGTGCTAAAGGACGGCATCCGTATGCTGCTCTCGCTCCCCCAAGCCTTTCTTGCCGCATGGCAGGGCAAGCGGCAAGCGGCGCTTACCGTACCGCCCTCTCCCGTGCACGGCGTGCCTGCCCGGATCACATTGACCGAAAATGAAACACAGCTGCTTGCAGGTGTGCGTGCAGAGCACTCCGTTCTCCCCTCACTTTTGCATTTGCTAAAAGCACTCCTTTTGGCGGGTGGCGATTTTAAAAAGGCATCGCTTGCCGCCACGCTCACACTCCCCTGTGACGCAGAAGGAGCTGCCCTTTCGCTGCTTCTTCCCTATCACCGCTTTGCTTCGGAGCTCTCTCTCCCCACCGCCTCTTATCACATTGCCGTAAAGGAGAGCGCAAAGCCCGTATTAACAGTATTTCTTGCGGCAGAAAAGGCAGGATTGCCGTGCAAAAAACAGTGCAACGCCCTAAGCGAAGCTCTAAAAAAAGGTGATTTTGCCGCACTGCGGCAGATCATTTATACCGCAGATCGGGGATGCTAAGGCAACACTTTTAAACATTTTGCAGAAAAGTTAGAAAAAATTGCGAAAAAGCCTTGCATTTTAATATTTTATATGTTATAATGATTGTCGCTGTTAAAAATACAATGGATATAACACAAGCACCGCGAGGTGACAGAGGAGGTGTCAATATGGCAAAGTGCAGCGTATGCGGCAAGGGCGTAGTGTTCGGTCAGAACGTTTCTCACTCCAACCGCAAGACCAATCGTTCTTGGAAGCCCAATAT
>JAFVOQ010000024.1 GCA_017505785.1 Clostridia bacterium | reverse complement strand
ATCATAACCACCAGCTAAGCTGGTGGTATGCGGAAGCCCCTCCAGGGCATAACACCAGCAACATCTTAAGATGTACTGAATGATTATCAATTGCACAAAACGCCCTGCCGCCGGATATCCGGCTACAAATCGCCTCCCTTGTGTAAAGGGAGGTGGCTTGCGTAGCAAGACGGAGGGATTGTAAAAGTTGAATTTGCGCGCTCCAATCAATCCCTCAGTCGCTAACGCGACAGCCCCCTTTACACAAGGGGGCCTTACAGCTAAAGCTTTTCATTCCACCACCTCAGGTGGTGGTTTATTTTCGCTAAAGCTACAACAAGGCAAGCCCCGAATGCCGCATGGCATTCGGGGCTTGTTTTCCTTCACTTGTTAAGATAATAGCTGTATTTTCTTATTCAGCGTACAGTGCCTTGTAGATCTTCACAAACTTCTCGTCGCGCTCCTTAAGAGCCTCAACGTCACGGCCGTCCGAATAATCGTAAAAACCCGCGCCGGTCTTAACGCCGTACTTGCCCGCCTTGTAAAGGTCGTCAAGCATCTTTTGTATGCCGGTTTCGTTGCAAAGCTCACGGTTGAGATAAGAGGAGATATGGTGGAAGGTATCAATGCCACCAAAATCGACAACCTCAAAGGGGCCAAACGCTGCCCAACGGAAGCCAAGGCCGTACTTCATTGCCGCATCAACACTCTCCACGTCGGCAATGCCCTGCTCAACGAGCGAGATGCACTCACGCAGGATCGCAAGCTGAATGTGGTTGAGGATAAAGCCGGGTACGTCGCGCTTGCAAACAGCGGTCTTTTTGCCTACTGCGTGCGCGAGCGCAACGATCGCTTCAGTAGAAGCATCATCGGTTTCCGCACCGCGAATGATCTCAATGCAAGGAATAAGATGTGAGGGGTTCATCCAGTGCATGCCAAGGAAACGGTGCTTGCCAACAATATCCTTTGCGATCTCACCGATCGGAAGCCCCGAGGTGTTGGTGGTAAGGATCGCATCCGGGCGCACGATACGGGAAAGCTTTGCCCAGAACTCCTGCTTGATATCAAGCTTTTCGATAATACTCTCTACAATGACGTCACAATCTGCAAGTGCGTTCATATCCGAGGAAAAGTGCAATGCCGCAAGAATGCGCTCGGCCTCCGCAGCGGTCTGCTCGCCTGCTTCCACCTGGGTCTGCTGATTGATAGCAACCAAACGCTTACCCTTCTCAAGGGATGCCTCAAAGGCATCATAAACCACAACGTCATATCCGTACTTTGCAAAGATCTGGGACATGCTGGCACCCATAAGACCGGCACCCGCAATGCCAATTTTTTTAAACTGCATGACAATGCTCCTTCCTTTTGATATATCCATTATAGCAAGGAGTTTGTTGCTGTACAATATAAAAAACCTGCAACTTTTTGCACTTTTCCGCCAACTTTACAAATCAAACCAGTGCTCTTACGTGCTAATTTTTACAAGGCTTGTACTTTTTGAATTTTACGTTATGCCGTTCCCGCGCCGTCCTTGTATACTCCGCATTTACATAAATCGGGGGGCACTTTTGAAACGGATTCAAATTTTATGCTTCACAGATGCCGTCAATTCTTTTCAAGCACTCCGTGAGCGCACGTAATGGTAACCGTTTCAAGTACATGTCAATAGATGCTGTTGTCAGCAGAAGGATAAAGCGGTGGACAGCTCTGCCCACCGCTTTAGTGTTTTTCAAGTGTATTTTTTGTTATACATCAATTCAGTATATTTCTATATCACCATTTTCAGAAAATCTCCAAAATTGTCCCTCAGTGGAGGGTTGATTTAGGATCTGAGCCTTACGGGCAACTTTGCAAGCCATTCTTTAGGAAATCGATCACCGTGAATAATTTACGATGGTTGATGACGATTGTAGACTTCACCGTTTACCTCAACAGTAATCGTATCGGCAAGCGTGTTGGGCCACTCGGTTACAATAAGCGTGTGCCATACGGCGGTGCTTCCTATATAGGCAATGGAAACAAGCCCCGTGCAATACGAAAAGGCTTCCGCATCGATCGCATTCACTCCCTCGGTAAGAGTAACGGTCTTCAACGGAGAGACAAAAGCAAGTGAATCCTTGAAAATGTCACCGCCCATCAAAACAAGCTCGGAGAAATTTGAGGGAAGATAAAAGGTTTCCTTGACATCTATCGGTCTTCCGTTGTAAAAAAAGTAAGTCGATACAGCGGTAAAACCTGTGCGGTTTTCCTTTCCAAAGAGAGCAAGGAGAGAGGTGGGCTCTTCCCGACTGTTTCCGATAAAATACAACGATACCGAAACAGCATCGGCCGAGGTGAGCGCACCGTTTTCAATTCTGAGCACCGTTTCAGGAATTACGATTTCCGTAGCACCACTTTTATAAAATGCGTCCTTAATGATCTTTGTAACCGATGCGGGGATTACATAATTCGGACCGATTACAGCAATCAAAGCGTTATCCGTCATGCGTACCAGGCAAGAATCCACGATCTTGTAGTAGGGATTACCGGATGCGATCGAAAGCGAAGCCAATTCAAAATCAAACCGGTCAAAAGAAGCAACCGTGGTAGGAAGATCGATATTTTTCAAAGGAGAAGAGGTAAAGCCGCTTTCAATAACCGCAAGAACCCCCTCCGGCTCGATCACGAAGGAAGCAATAGTACAATCCTTGAAAAGCTTGGCAGGAATACGGGTAACCGTTTTACCTACAGTAAACACAATACCTCCCGACACATTGCAATTGTTGAAAGCATTTGAGGCGGTGCAGTTTGTTGCATTAAAGAAGATCGTTTTCAGCTTATTACATCCGTAGAATGCATTACCACCGATCACGGAAACGGTCTCGGAGATCGTGATCTCGATGATCGAGGTCTGCTGAAAGGAGTGTGCGGAAATCGTTTTCAAGCAGCCGTTTTCTTCAAACGTAACGGAAACGAGAGAGGAGTTTTTATACATAAAGCTTTCGGGAATCGTCTCAACCGTTTTACCAATCACGACGTGCTTAAAGCCATGCAACGCAGAATTGTTGACATAGGTGCAATTTGTGGCATTGTAATAAAGAGTATCGAGAAAATCGCAACTGAAAGCAGAATGTTGAATGGTTGTCACACCCTTGCCGATAGTGACAGTTTTAAGGCCGGAGGAATAAAAGCATTGATGAGAAAGGGTCTTGACCGTATCGGGGATGTTGATGCTTTCAAGATACTGACATTCCATAAAACACCCAAACGGGATCTCGGTTACCTTACCCGAAAGGTCGATTTCTGTCAACGAGGAAGAAGCAAAGGCAGATTCTCCAATAGCTAAAACACCGTTTCCCAGCACAACCTTTTCAATTTTTTTTGAGTTGAAAAAGGCTAGTGAGGCAATAACGTAGTCCTTGCCTTCAAAATCTGCAGGCAGGACAAGGTCTTTTTGTTCACCGAAATATCCGCAAAGGTAGGTGTTATCTTCTGCACTAACGAAAATGAATCCATCGTCAGTATAGACCGTGCGACGGTTGGAGGTATTATTTATGACACAGGGAGTATACTCCAAATTTAAATAAAAAACCAACGACGTAACATTTTTTGAGGTCCGATTGATAAGCTCACAGCCTCCCCTCACTTCGAATGCATTCTCTTCGATGGTGGCATTTTTGCCAACCTCAATGATGCAGAAATTCGAAACAGAGATGGCGAGATACCGAATCGTTTTTACGCTATCCGGAATGATGATCTCGCGTATGGAACGATCTTCAACCCTGATTGCTCCTCGCGCAATTTCGGTCACAGCCATTCCATTATAGGTCGAAGGAATCACAATGTATTCATCGGTACAGCTTCCCAATCCCGTAAGAGCGCACCCCGTGTCATTTTTCGTAAACTCCAATCCTGTGGATGCGAAACGTGCTCCACAATAAATGCATGTATTATGCTCATAGCTGTGTGAAAGTTGAGCAAGCGTCTGTTGGGAAACAAAAATGGTATTGCACAGTGAGCAGTGGCTTCCCTCGGTCTTACCGACGGCTGTACAAGTCGGTTCTATCGCCTGATCGATCACAACTGTGTGATCCTCTGTTTTGGGTACCGTTGTTTGCGCAATGAGCACCTTGTCGCAAACCGAGCAATGGCTACCTTCCGTCAGGCCCGTATTCTTGCAGGTCGCAGGAACTGCCGCGTCGGTGACAGGCGTGTGGTCTTCTGTTTTGGGTACCGTTGTTCGCGCCACAAGCACCTTATCGCAAACCGAGCAATGGCTACCTTCCGTCAGGCCCGTGTACTTGCAGGTTGCAGGAACTGCTACATCGGTAACAGGGGTATGATCGTTGGTAACGGGTACAACTGCTTGCTCTACAAACACTTTGTCGCAAAACGAGCAATGGCTACCTTCCGTGAGACCCGTGTCCTTACAGGTCGCAGGAACCGCTTCATCCGTAACAATGGTATGTGCGATTTTCTCTATGGATTCCTTCTCCGATTCTAAGCATTTTCCACAGAGTCTAACACGCTCCCCCTCTTCTTTACAGGTCGCGGGCCTTACGGTTTCCCATTCACTAAAGGAGTGCTCACAACCCGTCTGAGTGTTAGTTTCCCCACCTCCCTGCGTTTGATCTAAGCTGTCCGAGGGCTGCTCCCCCTTACCACCCTCTTCTGTGGGTGTGCAGGAGATCGTAAACAATGCCAAAAGCATGAAAAGTGCCATTAAAATTATTAACTTTTTCTTCATTTTTCCTCCTATTTAATAACCGCAAACGACTTTATCTCCAATAGTGGCTTGTATCTGATATGTTTTTGGCTTGAAGATAGATGTGTATGCCCGATATATGGTCTTGATAGTACATAGCAATATAGTCTTCCACTGTTATACTCTGATTATAAATGTATAATTCGATTTTATAAAATTCCTCTAACGTGCCCTCGTAAAAATAAACTGCGCTTTCCAGGACACCAATATATAACTTCTTGACCGATCTTGGTACATATATGGAATCAATATTACCGATTCCAAATGATTCAACAAATTCAACCCCGTCACCGAGCACTATGTTTTTAATGTTTAAAGATATGGCATGCGATTTTATCGTTTTTACGCTACTCGCCATAACGAAATTGCATAAACCTATTGCATCCGGATCATAGAAGGCATATCTTCCTATTGAAGTAATCCCTTCTTTGATCGTTATCTTCACAGTGTTGTATAGGTAACCGTGCCACGGAGGTAGGATGTATTCACTAAAATTAGGCATTGCCCCCTCTCCGTATATCACAATTTCAAAATTCTTATAGTTTTCCCAATCTCCCGTAACATAATATTTTACTCTGTTGTTTCCTCCCGCCAAAGACCCGTCTGCATTTCCATGCTCAATAACCTCAAATCCACATTGGGAGCATTCGTATGACCAACCGGTTTCTAATCTAACGAACTTGTGATCATTCTTCGATGGTATCGTCACCTGCTCCACAAAAATCTTATTACAAACCAAGCAATGACTGCCTTCCGTGAGACCCGCGTCCTTACAGGTCGCAGGAACTGCCGCGTCGGTGACAGGTGTGTGGTCTTCTGTTTTGGGTACCGTTGTTTGCGCAACGAGCACCTTATTGCAAACCGAGCAATGACTGCCCTCGGTGAGGCCCGTAGCCTTGCAGGTCGCAGGAACTGCCGCATCGGTCACGGGCGTGTGATCCTCAGTAATGGGAACAACCGTTTGCTCGACCAAAACCTTATTACAAACCGTGCAATGACTGCCTTCCGTGAGGCCCGTAGTCTTACAGGTCGCAGGAACTGCCGCATCGATTGCCACAGATGTATGAATATTGGTCACGGGAAGCGTAATTTGGGCTGAGAGAACCATGTTACAAAGCGAACAGTTGCTCCCTTCACTGAGTCCTACCTTAAAGCAGGTAGGTGCAAAGCCCTTTACAACAACGGGGACGTGCGACAGCTTTTCTACCCTTTGTGTTTGAAAATTCCCACACACCTTACATCTCACGATCTCTTCACCCTCGGATTGACAAGTTGCCTGCGCAACTGTACGGTATGTCTGATATTGATGATCGCACACGATAACGCTCTTTGAGGAAAAGAACACACTAAGTGGCAAGCACAACACACACAGCGTTGTGAGCAGAATTCGAAGCATTCGCCTGGATCCTTTGAGCCTTTGAAAGGCCAAAACGGTAACCATAGACGGAAAAAAGCTAAGCAGGGTATACACAAAAAACGAGGGCCGTACGATTGGCATATGAAGCGTAACACCCTTTAAAATCAACACCATAATTGCCGAAACAATAGGAAGCCACACCGCAAGAAACACGGTGCAGGCTCTAAAAAGCGAAAGAAAACGCTTTTTCAGATTACGCACGGGAGGTTCGTTTTTGATCGTTGGGTCAAAGCTTGAAAGCTTTTGGGCAAGCTGTGAAAACTCAACTTGATCAGACAGCTCAAGAGATGACAGCACATCCAGTCTTCTTCGACTTTCATCAAAGCACTCCCCCGTGCGTTTTTTAACCGCTTCTACGATCTGTCCAATCTCTGCCTGCCCCAAACAGAGCTGCTTTATCTCCTCAATCGAAAAGCCAAACGCTCTGAGGGTGGATATGTTTTGAAGCTGTGCAAGATCTTGCTCTGAAAAATCAAATGATTTTCGTCCAAGATAGTTCTCTGTGTAAAAGGGGGTAATCAGTTTTTCTTCAATATAATATCTTACCGCTTTGTCGGTAAGCCCGGTCTTCTCGCAAATCTCTTTTATTTTCACAGCAATACCTCCTCTTGACCAAATTATAGGGTTTTACCTTAGGTAAAAGTCAAGAGTTTTTTGGGGGTTTTTTAAATTTTTTACCGTTTCTTTGTGTCAAGATCCAAAATGTTATAATAAAAGACCTCAAGCTCCTTGCCCGTCATCAGCCTCGGCACAGGATAAAGCGGATTGGCTTCCCTTTCTGCGTGCTTGGCAAGTGTGGGGATATCGGCTTCCTCAATACCCGAAATAACGGGGGGAATGTGCATGCTTTCATTCAGAGCCCTCACTGCTTCTATAAATTTTTTCGCCCCAACCTCATGGCTGTCACCCACGGTGCAAGCGTCGGCGGCAATGCCAAGACGGTGCAGCTTTTTGTGTGCGCTTTTGCCGTATCCCGCAAGCACGTGCGGCATAATGACAGCGTTGGCAAGCCCGTGAGGTGTGTCGTATTTTCCCCCAAGAGAATGCGCAATGGCGTGTATGTATCCCACGTAAGACACGGAAAACGCCACGCCTGCCTTGTAGGCGGCATGCAGCATATTTTCACGGGCACGTGCGTCTTGTCCGTTGTGATACGCCTTTTCTACATTTTGAAACACAAGGGCAGTTGCTTCCAGTGCCAGCTTTCTTGTTCTCCTGGTTGTCGCGCGCCCGATATACGCCTCCACAGCATGCGTCAGTGCATCCATGCCCGTCGTGGCGGTAAGATGCGGCGGCATGGAATAGGTAAGCGTGGCATCAAGCACGGCATACCGAGGAATTAAGGGAAAGCTCATGATCGCATACTTATGGTGTGTCTGCCCGTCGGTAATGACGGCGGCAAGCGTGGCTTCACTTCCCGTGCCCGCCGTTGTGGGGATCGCAATAAGCAGAGGGATCCTACGAAGCACCTTCATCACCCCAGCCAGCTTGTTGAGCCCCTTTTGGGGATAAGCGACCCTTGCCCCAACACCCTTCGCACAGTCCAGCACCGAACCGCCGCCAATGGCTACAAGCGTATCGCAACCGTTTTTGTGATACATCTCGAGTGCTTCTTCCACGTTTGCCACCGTAGGATTCGGTTGCGTTTTGTTGTAGATCGCGTACCTTATACCCTGCTTTTTCAATATCTCCTCAGTGGGGGCAATAAGACCTCTTTTCGCACTGCCCGCACTCGTAACGATCAATACCGAAGATGTTCCTTCCTTCAAAAACACCTCTCCCAACGCATCAACACAGGGCAGGATTTTCGGCTCCCTGTACGGAAGAACGGGAAGCACTGCGCGAAATACCAGCTGCACCGCGCGACACCCTATTTTTTTCAATATAAACATAAAGCACCCCTTACCGTAAAACTTATTACTTAAATTGTAGCATCATTACTGAAAACGTATAGCCGAACTGCATACGCCTGCCGCTTTTTTTCATCACGCCACTAAGTCAAACCAAAGGGGTGAGTCCAAATGCGATTTTCGCATTTGGCTCACCCTCTTTTTTATAGCCGAAGGGAGCCGAACCCGACAGGTCTTTACAAACAAAAATTCACCCCGACGGTGGGAAAAGCTCTTGCCATATCCGCATATGCCCGCGCGCTTTTCTCTTGCCGGAGCAAATTTTTGTTTTGCAAATACTGCTCCGCACCTCTCGGCAAATAATTTTTTAGTAGATTTTGTTGCGCAAAGACGCAACAAAGTGTTACTTTGTAAGTCTTGGCACGGCAAAAGATACAAAAAAGTATTGCCGTGAGGCTGTTGTGTTCGGCCCTCTTCGGCTATAGCATTTTTTCGTCGTACATGGCTCTTGCACCGCCAATGAACTTGGGGCGCGTGCGCGCCGCAACAACAAGTGCTTCGCCGATGCGGTTGTTTTCAAGCCTTACGGGAACTGCCACCTTTTTGAGGTGCATACCGATCAGAGTGAAGCCAATATCGATCCCCGCATCGGCTTTGATCTCCTCTACCACAACGGGATCTTCAAACGCGGCATATGCCTGCGTTGCCATAGAGCCGCCCGCCTTGGGCTGCGGCACTACGTTAACGGCTTCAAGCCCCACGGCTGCCGCCCGTTCGGTCACAATAGCGCGATTGAGGTGCTCACAGCACTGTACCGCAAGATAGATGCCGCGCTCCTTTGCATGATCCAAAAACGCGCCAAAAATCTCCGCCGCCACCTCGGGTGCCGAATTTGTGCCTATTTTTGAACCAACGATCTCACTGGTCGAGCAACCGATCACCAAAACAGTGCCTTTCTTTAAATTTGCCTTTTCTGTAATTTCCGCTACCGTCAGCCGCGCCTGTTCGTATAAAGTTTTCTCCTTGCGCTCCATTCTCACTACACCGCCCTTACTTTGATGAAACCATTATAGCATAACCGCCGCCCTTTGTAAATAGTGTCTGCGTGCGTTCAAAGCGCGCGTGCGCAAAACGAAAGAGAACCCACAAGGGGTGCCTGCGATAAAGCAGGTTTTACCTACCATAAAAAACAAATTTGTAGGGGCGACCAGTGGTCGCCCGCCAAAAATGTTAAAAAAATCAAACGGGCGATTCGTGAATCGCCCCTACAACAAAAGGACAGAGAACATGAAAATTCTCTGTCCTTTTTTCACACGCCTTGCCACGCAAGGTATAGTGTGTTACACTTTTTAGGTGTACTGTCGGGCAGTAATAAGCCTCCCTTGTGTAAAGGGAGGTGGCACGGCTTGCCGTGACGGAGGGATTGTAAAAGGTTAGATTGTTGTTCAAAACAATCCCTCAGCCGCCTTCGGCGTCAGCTCCCTTTACACAAGGGAGCCTTTGGTTTGTGCTCCCCGAAAGTCCATCTACTTTTCCTGACAAGCACTGCATTTGTGGACACAAAAGCTAAGCCCCGCACAAGGCGGGGCAAAATTTTATTTTATCAGACCGTTCCTAAAATCCAAATATTCCTCATCGTTATCAAAAAAACTATCGTATTTGGATAATAGCTTTTCAAAATATATCGTTGTCATAAATTCCTCTTGTGTACCCAAATCATCTATTGTTGAAAAATACAGAGGATTTCGTAAACCGATTTGATAATTTTCAGCTTTTGCATTTGGATTTAGATATTTTGTCAACGAAGCAAATGTTTTCAATTCTTGCAAACATTCCTCTTTTTTACCAAGCTTTTTATATGCTTGTGCTTTTGCCTCACAGGTCCAAAGTTTGTGGCACACATGGAAATCACTACATCCCTCATCAAAAATCGAGAGCAATTTCTCATGAGCGCGGCACCAAGACAGCACCTTCTCATATTCTTTCTGTTCAAGTAAGGCTATTCTTTTCAATTCGAAAAGTTGATCCATTATCCAATAGCAGTCCAACAAACTGTTTTCCGTAAACCTTGCGTGCTCTGAATAATCCTTACGGTATTCTAATATTTGTGCTTTTCCAACTACCTTTTGTCTATAGCTGGTTGCACTGATTTTTTCCACTGCATCAACGGCTTTTTCATATTCGCCTATTTCACAATATATTCTCCGCAACATATTAAGAGCACCATCTACCTTTTTGATATCTCCGCAAGTATTTACGACCTCATTACACAGCTTAATAGCTTTTGCAATAGCTTCTTTTCGTTCTTTTTCGTCCTTTGAGAAGCGATTTACCATAAACAAAGAAAACGCAAGATAAATTTTCAAATCAGGACTGTTTGGATATTTTTTCAAGCCCTCGCTGATAATTTCAATTTCTTTATATGTGTCCATGCTATCGTCGGCAGCCTTCATAATTGCTTCCACATCATCATTATAGCTGCTTGTATGATACCCAAAAAGACGATCTATGGAGACACCAAAAAATTCCGCGATGATTGGGAAGAGACTGACATCGGGAGCACATTGATCATTCTCCCATTTTGAAATAGCCTGTTCCGAAACACCAAGCTTTTCGGCAAGTTGCGCTTGTGTTATTTTCTTTTCCTTTCGTAGCGTATATATATTCGTACCAATATTCATAAGGTTACCTCCTTGAAAGTATTTTCGTGATCACTGTAATAATTATATCACATTTTTTTGTAGCTTCCAACATATCAAAAAGATATTTTGTGTGAAGAAAAGTCAACTTGGGGTTGGATTTAAGAAAAATAAAAGGGGCTGATTCATTTAGCGCCGAACAAAAACACACGAAAAGAAAATAAAAGGAAAACCGCTTTTTCTGTCACAAAAATGGCAGGGAAAGCGGTTTTTAGGTAGAAATTCTTACGAATTTCAATTTTTATGTGTGT
>JAFVOQ010000023.1 GCA_017505785.1 Clostridia bacterium | reverse complement strand
TTGCTTGCAAAATGCGGTTGTTTAAACCGCAAAGGGTATTTCATGAGGCGCCGCATATCTTTGGATAAGCAATCACAATACGCGCCTCAAACACCATATCATGCCGAGATCACGCCTTCCGCATCTAAATGACTCAGCCCCATTATTATTAGTCGTGGTCTGTGAGAGATCTGTAAAATTCAAAATAATCTCCGCGCTTGTCGGCGGTAAATTCAATGGCTTCTTTTGGGTGTCGGTTTAAAAGACCCGTAAACATGTATTGGAGATCATACCCCCAAACCACACCCTGTGCCCGTAATGCG
The DNA here is from genome assembly GCA_017505785.1 of Clostridia bacterium. Taxonomy (GTDB): domain Bacteria; phylum Bacillota; class Clostridia; order Oscillospirales; family CAG-272; genus Firm-07. The sequence continues at coordinate 4,180 of JAFVOQ010000023.1, read as the reverse complement.
GGGATGTGCTTTTCAATAAATTTCAGCAGCTCGTAAAGGGAGTACTTGGGATTTCTCAAAAAGCCAAGCAAAAGCTCAAGGGAGCAGTTGCCTGCCCCACGTCCCAGCGCTTGTACGGTGGCATCCAAGTAGGATACGCCATAGGAAAGCGTTTCAATGGTGTTGGCAAATGCCAGATTTTGATTGTTATGTGCGTGAAAACCGATTTTTTTATCGGTGTTTTCCACAGCGTCGATATAGAGCTGCGCCAGCTCACAAGCATTTTCGGGGTAGAGTGAGCCAAAGCTATCTACCAGGTAGATCACATCTACGGATGAGCTGCAAAGCATAGAAAGGGCTTGCTTGATCTGCGCGGTGGTTACCTGTGAGATCGCCATGATGTTGCAGGCCGTTTCATAGCCGAGGGCATGAAAATGCTCGATCATTTCGAGGGCTGCGGGAATTTGGTGAATGTAGCATGCCACGCGCACCATATCAATCACGCTCTCGCTTCGGGGCAGAAAGTCAGCCTTGTAATTGCATCTGCCCACGTCTGCCATGACCGCGATCTTGAGGTCGGTGTCGTTATTGCCGACAATGGCGCGCAGGTCCTCCTCACGGCAGAATTTCCATTTACCGAAGTCCTTCTCGTCAAATACACGTTTGTCGGCACGGTAGCCGAACTCCATGTAGTCAACGCCGCACCTGACGTTGGTGTGGTAAAGTGCAGAAACAAATTCATCCGTGAACATAAAATTGTTGCAAAGTCCGCCGTCGCGAATGGTGGCATCAAACACCCTGATGTCATCGCGCACGGACATCAAATTTCCTTTTCTTTGTAGCATTTTTTATCTCCGAAATGATATTTTACAACAGTATGTGAGTGAAGATCTAAGCATAAAAAAGCTTATGGTAAAGGGGCAGCATGTGAGGGGCACTGGAGGTCAGTGTCACAGCCCCCTCGCGCTCGGTTGGATTTAGCAGGTTCTCAGCCGCCAAGCGGCGTGCCAGCTCTCGGGCAGTGCCCACCGCACCGTCAAAAAGTGGCATATCGTTGCCAAAATGGCGCAATATGGCGTCTTTGGCAAGGGGGAAGTGCGTACACCCAAGCACCACGGCATCGGGGCGATGCGTGCCCGAAAAGGGTGCGAGGATGCGGTCAAGATAACGGTCGGCTTCGGGGCTGTCTGCAAGACCCTCCTCTACCAAGCGTACCAACTCGGGGGCAGGGCATTTATAAAACACAGCACGCGTGGCATGCAACCGAAGCAGTGTCCTTAGCTTTGCCTCACGCAGTGTGGTTGGTGTGGCAAGGATCAAAATGCGCGGGTGCGGTGCAACCTTGAGTGCCGGCTTTATCGCGGGCTCCATGCCGATGATCGGTATGGTGGGGTAATGCTGCCGCAGCTCCTGTGCCGCGGCGGCGGTGGCGGTGTTGCAGGCAAGCACCAATGCCTTTGCCAAGCGTAAAAGCCTTTGTGCGTGATCTAATACAAGCGCACGCACCTCATCGGTCGGACGTTCGCCGTAAGGTGCCATAGCATCGTCACCAAAATAGAGAAGATCCTCATGTGGGAGAAGCTTTTTTACCTCTCGGAGTACACCAATGCCCCCAACGCCCGAATCAAATACGGCGACGGGGGCGGTGCGGCTAAATGTCATCGGTTATGGGTGTTAAGATGCCATAACGCGGCAAAAAGATTGTGTTTTTTCATAGGTTACCTCGCTTGCTTGGAATCAAGTCATGCGATAGCCAACGCCGCGCACGGCGCGAATATAGGAAGCACCGCCAAAGGAGAGCTTGCGCCGTAAGCGATACATATGTACCTGTAATACGTTTGTGGTGGAGCTGCTCTTGGGAAGCGCATCGATCAGCTGCTGCATGGGAACCGTTTCGCCGCGATGCGCGAGCAGCAGGGAAAACAGTGCCTCCTCTGCGGGGCTAAGATGCACCCGTCGCTCGCCCACCAAGGCAATGCCCGGCAAATGCCGCAGGGCAGTGTCACTGCCTGTATGGAAATACGATCTTAAAATATCCTGTAAAGCAGCCGTGGGATAGGGGAGTGGTAAAAGATGATCGGTGCTTGCACGGGAGTTCTCCTCGGCGGTAAAGCCGATCACATACGCCTCACAGCCGCGTGGCATGGGGCGTGGCGGATGATCAAGATCAAGCAGCCACAGCTCTGCGGTTTCGGGTGGGGCAAGGGGAATTCCACCCCGTTTTACCTCTAATGTCAGCATGCGGAAAAGGATCGGATCGGTGGTGAGAATGGCGATCAAAGCGCTTCCTCCTCTTGTTTGATGAGTGTGGCGAAGATGTCTTCTATTTGTGAAAGGCTTTCGGCGTGCATGAGGCTCCCACGTGCCGCGGCGGCACCGCGCAGACCCTTGCAATACCATGCCATATGCTTGCGTGCCTCGGCAATGCCGATGCGCACTCCCTTTTTTTCCACCATATCGGCAGCGTGGGAAAGTGCTGTTTGCAAGCGTTCGGCGGGCGTGGGCGGCAGGTAAGCGCGCCCCTCTAACATGGCTTTGATCTCGGCAAATAAAAAGGGATTGCCAAGCGCGCCACGCGCGATCATAACACCGTCGCACCCCGTTTCTGTCAGTATATGCTTCACGTCCTCGGTTGTAAACAGATCCCCGTTTCCAATGACGGGTATCTTTACCGCAGCCTTGACCTCGGCAATAATGCCGTTGTCGCTTGAGGGGGCGTAAAATTGCTGACGTGTGCGGCCGTGCACGCAGATCAGATCTGCACCTGCTGCCTCCATTTCTCTTGCAAATGCAACGGCGTTGCGGGTTTTATCGTCCCAGCCCGCGCGAATTTTTACGGTTACGGGGAGCTGCACTGCTTTTTTGACCGCAGTGACGATCTTAGCGGCAAGCGCGGGGCTTCGCATCAAGGCACTCCCCTCGCCGTTTGAAACCACCTTGGGTACAGGGCAGCCCATGTTGATATCAATGGCAACGGGCTTGGGGCCCGGCAGAGCACCGCGATAGCTTCCGCTTTCGATCAGTGCGGCGGCCTGTGCCATAAAGTCGGGGTCGCTCCCAAACAGCTGAATTGCGACAGGGCTTTCATCATCGCTGATCGCCGCAAGGGGGGCGGTGCGCGCGGGTGCGCTCGCTTTGCTCCGTTGCTCGTAGCACAGTGCCTTGGCGGAGATCATTTCACTTACAGTATATTCCGCGCCCGCGCGGCGGCAGATCGCGCGGAAGGTGGCATCGGTGACACCTGCCATGGGGGCAAGCATCAGTCCGTGCATCAGAGTCACGGTGCCGATCTTTATCGGTGCCATCAGCCGTTAAACAGGCGCGTGGTATAGCACGCTTCTGTGTGTACCTTGCGGCAAAGCTCGGGGCAAAGTCCTGCTGCAATGCCGGGGTCATCTATTTTGGTGGGGTCAAGAGTGCGCTTGCGCCCCGTTACGGTATAAAAAATGGTGACAGCGGCAAGGTATCCGCCAAGCGCGCTTGCGTGGTTGCCGTCCTCGCGGTAGAGAGCCTCGGGCTGCTCGGTTGCAAGCAATCGGGTAAATGCCTCCCCCACGGGCGCAAAGCGGCAGCCGTTACGGCGGCAAAAGGAAAGATAGCCTTCTGTCATGTCACGCTGTGCGGTGCGGTTGTCGCGCGGGGACCAGGGCATAAAGAGCAAAAAGCGCGCCCCTGCCTCATCTGCCATTTGCTTTATGGCAGCAGCACCCTGTTCAAACGCTTCTGCTTCAAATACAGAGCCGCGATCCTGTGCGATGATAAAATCATATTTGCCGTATCGAATATTAAAGGAAACAGCAGGGTCGGTGGCGTGATAGCCGAGTGCCTTGCCGGCACGCGTGAGCATAGTCACGTGCGACTTTTCTCCCGTCGCCTCCAGTAAGCTGAGAACCGTTCCTGCGATATCATTATAATACGTGTGACTGTTTCCGATAAAAAGGAGCTTCATATGTAACCTCGTTGCAGTTCGTCATTACCCCTTATCATAGCACAAAATGTGCACTTTTGTCAAGGGTTTAGGGCTTTCGCCGATGCCTATAGCCGAAGGGAGTCGAACTCGACAGCCTCACGGCAATACTTTTTTGTATCTTTTGCCGTGCCAAGACTTACAAAGTAACACTTTGTTGCGTCTTTGCGCAACAAAATCTGCTAAAAAATTATTTGCCGAGAGGTGCGGAGCAGTATTTGCAAAACAAAAATT
>JAFVOQ010000022.1 GCA_017505785.1 Clostridia bacterium | reverse complement strand
GAGCTTTATCACGGACGAGCCCTGTGAGCCCTTGTATTCGCTGTCAAGCCCGCAGATCTGATCGGCAACGATACGCCCCTGCTTATTCGCAGGTCCTGCCAGCGAAATGACCGCATCCTGCTCGGTGATAAAGTGCTTTACCTGCACGGCATCCCCCACCGCGTAGATGTCGGGAACAGAGGTTTCCATTTTGCCGTTCACCTTGATCGCGCCCTTTAAGCCAAGCTCCAGTCCTGCCTTTTTCGCAAGTGTATTTTCCGGGGCAACGCCAACCGCAAGCACGACCATATCCGCGCTGAGCTGCTGTCCGTCGGATATCTCAAGCAAGACCCTGTCGCCTGCCACGCTCATTTTTTCGGTGCTGCTGCTCAGTAACAGCTGCACGCCACGGGAACGGAAGCTTGCGTGGATGAACGATGCCATATCACAGTCAACCGTAGGCAAAAGATGATTGCCGCGCTGAACAATAGTTGTTTTGATCCCAAGCTCGGCAAGATTTTCCGCCATTTCAAGACCGATAAATCCACCGCCGATCACGACCGCTGTTTTAGGATGATCCTGTTCTATAAATGCACGGATCTTCAGCGTATCCTCTACCGTTCTGAGCGTGAACGTTCTTTCGTTTTCCGTATAGAAATCGGGCAAAAGGGGCTTTGCGCCGGGGGATAAGATCAGCTTATCGTAGCTTTCCGTAAAGCGCGCTCCTGTTTTCAGGTCGATTACGGAAACGGTTTTGTTTTTCGCGTCGATATCGGTGACCTCGTGGTTTACCTTGGCTTTGATCCCAAAACGCCGATAAAAGCCCTCGGGCGTTTGCAGTGTCAGATCCTCCTTATCCTCAATCACGCCACCAATATAATACGGCAAGCCGCAGTTTGCGTATGAAATATAGCCCGAGCGCTCAAAAATGATGATCTCCGCATTCTCGTTCAATCTTCTGATTCTTGCCGCAGCAGTTGCGCCGCCCGCAACTCCACCGATAATGATGATTTTCATAGGCACTCCTTTTTTCATTAGCTTTCAATAAAAGATATCCGCCAAATTATTGTTTGATGCTAAGGATATTATAACACATTTCCGTGCGTATTGCAATCGGTTTGGTAAAGCGAAAATGGCTGACGGTTTGCCGTCAGCCCTCGTTTTTTATCATCCCGATAAATTGGAATTTGTTATTTATAATACTTATCTATCCCACCGTAGCCGATGATCAATTTTCCTTCGCGCGTCTTTTTGATAAAGCTGTCAAGGCGTTTTTTGAACTCATCAGGGCGTTTTCTTGCCGCATCGATGTAAGCGACACGAATGCGCTTGTACGGCTCGGACAATTTCTCGTAGTTTTCAAACGCTTTGGCATCTGCTTGGATGGCATCCACAATATCCGTCGGGAAAACATACGGTGCGCGAATCAAGAGGAGCACGCTTTCTCTCACGCTTGGGTGGAGCATTCCCTGCCCGTCAAGCCAGATCAGCCGTTCGATATTGGGGCGTGAATAGGGGCTGCCCTTTTTTCTCGGTGTAAACCGTTGCGCGCGGTGCGTGGGATCGATATGCTTGATGGTGCTGTCGATCCAGCCGAAGCAAAGCGCTTCTTCCACCGCATCGTTATAAGAAAGCGCTTTATCCCCCGATTCCTTCATCGGGAAAACGAACCAGATCTCGCTTTCCGTTTGAAAGTGCTCGGCGAGCCACTCGCGCCAAAGTTCTCTTTCACTTGTGTAAAATGTTTTCATAAATTTGATCTGCAAATTGCAATTTGTTTGTTAGATCGAATACATTGCCATTCCAAGGCCTGCCGATATGAGTATGAGCAAGATCGGCGAAAGCGGCTTTTTTCTGATCTTCTTGGAAATGACAGCCGTTGCGGCAATGACGGCGAAAATGATCAATCCCTTTCCATCGGGGACAAGCGCATCACTTATGCTCCTGAAGGCAAAAAATGCGCTCATCAGCATGGTGAGTGCCGTTGCCAATATCAGACCGACCACGCAAGGACGGATGCCGCCGAGGAACGCCTGCACGCCCTTGTATTTCAAAAAATTGCGGATCAGCGCTGCGATGATCAAGATGATGATAAAGGACGGGAGCACCACGCCGAGCGTTGCGAGAAACGCGCCAAGGATGCCGCCCTGCGCAGAGCCAACAAAGGTTGCCATATTCACGGCGATCGGTCCCGGTGTGGATTCCGAAACGGCGATCATATTCAGCAATTCTTCCTCGGTAAGCCATCCGTACATCAGCATTCTTTCTCGAATAAGTGAGATCATGGCGTAACCGCCGCCAAAGGATACCGCACCGACCTGCAGGAAGGTGAGGAACAATTCGAGATATATCATCCGTCAGCCTCCTTTTTCCTGTGAAGCATGCCAAGAAGATACATGAACAAGCCAATACCACCCGAAATAAGGATATAGAATATCGTCGAAAAGCTGACGGAGAGCACCGAAAGCACGACCATACAAGTGATCACAGCAAAAAGGATCGCGATATGAAACAGTGTTTTCTTCATCTGCTTTAGCATTTTCAGCCCTGCCGATAGGATCAGCCATATCACGCAGACCTGTATGCCCTTGAAGGCGTATGCCACGAGGGTGAGGGAAAGAAAGGCATCGAAAAACAGAGATATTGCGTATATGATGACAAAGGACGGGATACAGACCGCCACGGTTGCCACAAGCGAGCCGAGAACGCCGATCACCTTGTAGCCGATATAGGTTGCCGCATTGATGGCGATCGGCCCGGGGGTAGACTCTGCGATAGCGACCATATCAAGGAATTCTTCCCTTTGTATCCACTTCTTTTTGGATACAAATTCGTTTTCAAGCAGTGCTATCATAGCATAGCCGCCGCCAAAGGTAAACAGCCCGATCTTTAACATCGTCAAAAACAGGCAAAGATGCTTCTTCATTTCATCATCCTCCTTTCACACTGTCAAATTTTAGATTTCCCGAGCGTTCGGCAAATTGGAATTTGTCAGTATTACAACTGCTTAATCTCATTGGCAATCTCAGCCACATCCTTTGCGTTTGTATCAATTATAATGGTATTGAGTGTTTGATACATCGGTATTCTTGCTATGCTTCTCTCAATTACATCTTCAGAGCGAACACCTCTTTCTACATCCATTGATAATCTTTCGCACAGAGTCTTTTCATCCGCTACAAGTGAGACGCATTTCACCTCACAGTTCTG
>JAFVOQ010000021.1 GCA_017505785.1 Clostridia bacterium | reverse complement strand
GAGGCAAGAAAAAAAGGATTTTCGGACACTGAAAAAGTGCCAAAAACCCTTGTAAAATAAAGAAAAACGAGCAGAAATAATCTACTCGTTTTCTTGGTCTGAGTGACAAGACTTGAACTTGCGGCCTCTACCACCCCAAGGAAATAAATTTTTGAACGTATGACTTTTGCGGAAAGTATTGAAAAATTTTTTTGCCCATACTATAATATATTTGCCCATACTATAATATAATTGTTGAAATTTGCCTTAAAAAGCATTCGGAAACACGGTGGAGCCGCTGTGTTTTGGCAGTGGCGTTTACGCCTTTCAAACAAGATTTTAAGGATGAGTCTATGATAATTTTAATTACCGGCGCAGCACACACGGGGAAAACGGCACTTGCTCAAAAGCTGCTCGAAAAGCACGGGTATCCGTATCTCTGTATAGATCATTTGAAAATGGGGTTGATCCGTAGCGGAAATACAGATCTCACCCCCATGAGTGACGATAATGATTTGACCGCATATTTGTGGCCAATCGTTTGCGAAATGATCAAAACCGCCATTGAAAACAAGCAAAATCTGATCGTTGAGGGATGTTATATTCCGTTTGATTGGCAAAAGGACTTCGGTTTTGAATATCTTGAAGACATTCGCTATTACTGCCTTGTGATGAGCGAGAGCTATATCAAAAATCATTTTGCCGATATCAAGCAATATGCAAATGTGATTGAGAACCGCTTGGATGATGACTGCTCCTTGGAGAGCGTGTTAGAGGACAATGCAAGAGTATTGCGCCTTGCGAAAAGGCACAACGCAAATTACATACTGGTTGATGACAGCTACGAGATCAATATTGAATGAAACAGATGATCAATCCATATCTTAAAAACCTAAACAAAATTGAATTTGTGGTAACCTATGCCTGCACAGGGCGATGCAAGCATTGCTCCGAAGGGGATCACCCCACATGCGGCGAGCGAATTGACCCCGACATTGCCGCCAATGCAGTGCGCGGGATTGCGACGGAATATGACATCAAAACTGTGATGACCTTTGGCGGTGAGCCGCTGCTGTATACAGATGCGGTTTGTGCGATCATGACCGCGGCAAAAGAACGGAACATCCCACAACGGCAGATCATTACCAACGGTTATTTTTCAAAAGATGCCGACCAGATCCGTACGGTGGCCGCGCAACTGGCGGCGTGCGGTGTGAACGACCTGTTGCTGTCGGTAGACGCCTTTCATCAGGAAACAATTCCGCTTGGTATAGTGAAAACGTTTGCTACAGAATCAAAGAAGTGCGGCATACCGATTCGCCTTCAGCCTGCGTGGCTGGTTAGCGCGGCGGATGACAATCTGTACAACATAAAAACAAGAGAAGTTCTCGCCGCTTTTTCTGAGTTCGAGATTCCCGTAGGAGAGGGAAACATCATTTTCCCCGAAGGAAACGCGCTGAAATATCTCGCGGAGTATTTCAAGGACGAGCTTCCCAAAAATCCGTATGTGGAGGATCCCGCTGACGTGCGATGTCTATCGTTTTCCCCCGGCGGTGAGGTTCTGAATGGCAACGTGTATCAGCAAGACATTATGGAAATGATAAGGAATTATGCTCCGTAGAGGAGAAAAGCTATGACAAATCAAGAGATTTTAAAAATTGCTATGGCGCAATCCGCCGTGGATCTGTCTGCTAAGGCGCGTGATTTTGAAGGAAATGAGAACGTGGTCGTTCTCTCGCAAGCGAGTGAAGGTGCGCGGCGGTATTTGAATCTTCCATTTTCCTGCCAACTCGTTTCCTACGGGAATAACGTGGTGGCTTCGGTGTCGCCCGAATTTCGCGAGATTACTGAAAACTACATAAACAAATATCACGTCGAGCATCTGTTTGAAACTCCGAATCTGCACGTGCTAAACGATGCGCTAATGGAAAAGGGGCAAAAGATCTGCTTTATGGCGGAGTATTTTCTGCCGGATGTGAATGTCCTTCGACCGCTGGATTGCCCCTATGAGCTTCGTGTTTTAACGCAGGCTGATTTTACTGATCTATATCTGCCCGAATGGAGTAATGCGCTGTGTGAGAAGCGCAAGCACCTTGACGTGCTTGGTGTCGGCGCATACCGTGAGGGCAAACTTGTCGGTCTTGCGGGTGCCTCTGCCGACTGTGATACAATGTGGCAGATTGGTATTGACGTGCTTCCCGCATATCGCAGACAGGGAATTGCCTCGGCACTCACAAGCCGCCTTTCCATTGAGATTTTAAAGCGCGATAAGGTGCCGTTTTACTGTGCGGCTTGGTGCAATGTGAAATCCGTTCGCAACGCAATCAAAAGCGGTTTTCGCCCCGCATGGGTGGAAATGACGGCGAAGTCGTGCGAAACGGTGAACGGAATGAATGAAAAATGAAAAAAATAATCGTTATCGGGTGTCCGGGAAGCGGCAAAAGCACATTTGCAAGGGCACTAAATCATAAGACGGTCATCCCGCTGGTTCATCTTGACATGCTGTTTTGGAATGCGGATAAAACCGCGGTGGAAAGAAGTATCTTTCTTGAGCGCTTGGTCGCCGTGCTTGAAAAAGACGAATGGATTATTGACGGGAATTACGCCTCTACCATGGAGCAGCGGATAGCGGCGTGCGATACGGTGATTTTTCTCGATTATCCGCTTGATGTTTGTCTTGACGGCATCAAGGAACGCAGAGGGAAACCGCGAAGCGACATGCCGTGGATCGAAACCGAAGAAGATGCGGAATTTATCGAGTTCATCAAAAGCTACGACGAGCAACAAAAGCCGAAAGTGCTTGAATTGCTCAAAAAATACGGTGATAAAAACATTATCATTCTCAAGAGCAGAGAACAAGCGGATGCATTTTTAAATGGAGAAAACCTATGAGCTTTTAAATAGATTCCTGAGTCGTTTATTGATTAAGGCAAAAAGGGGCTGTCGCAAATGCCAAGGCATTTGGTCGACAAGCCCCTATGGTTTTTGTTTGGCGGCTAAACACCGCCATTTTCACACGCTAAGCGTGTGAAAAAGCACAAGCCGTGAGAATGATGCATCATTCTCACATAAAGAATTGCTGTAGCAATTCTTTAGATTCCCGGCGTCAAAAAGCCTACCTTCGCCTTTTTGTGGCGAATAGGCTGTCTCAAATTTGCAATTTGAGACAGCCTCTTAACTTTTTAAAATTCATGCAGTATTTGATTCAGCCGCTGATGCCATACGCGCCGGTCAGCGGATCCTTGAAAATGCCGATCTCGGGCGTTTTGAAAGTGAACACTACGAAAAGAACCGCAATTACGAGGAGCACACCGATCGCGAGCTTTGGATTTTTGCAAGAGCTTGTGCCTTTTTGAAGCTGTCGTGTTTCATAGATATAGACAATCGCAGCAGAAATGAAGAAAATTGCGATATTGATCCAGTCGGGAGATCTTCCGATGACCCCGTTATAGGTGTAGAAAATGACGGGAATCAAGACAAGCCCCAGCAGAATGCCTTTGAGCTTCACGCACCAAAAACCCGCGAGGCCCCTGAAGAAAAAGCTCTCAAAGATAGCATAGAGAACCATTGGCCAAAAGAGCAGCTTCATATGCTCAAAGGTCGATTCATTCACGCCCGAAAACGGCGCGATCCATGTAGCCTCGCCGAGCCATTCATACAGAAAATGTAAAAGCGTGCCGCCAAGTGAGGTCACGGCAAAACCCATGAGTTGCCAAAGTCCTATGGATCGTTTCATAAAATCACCCACAAAAATATTTTCAAAAAAGTATATGTGAGAAGGGAGCTTTCTATACCGAAAACGTAATGATCCCAAAATTCAAAAAACAGTTGTGCATAGGATGAGGATATACATAATAAGGAAACGGGGCTGAGTCTGAAGACTCAGCCCCGTTTCCCAACAGGATTTGCTTTTAACCGAGCTTTGCCAAGGCGGCAAGCACGCCGTCAAGGTTTGCGCGGTATTTTTGCAGCTTTTCGCGCTCGGCATCCACCACAGCGGCGGGTGCTTTTGCAACAAAGCTCTCGTTTTGTAGTTTCTTTTCTACGCGCTCGATCTCACCAAGCAGCTTTTGTTGCTCCGCGGTAAGACGGGCTCTTTCCTTTTCGGTATCGATGATATCGGATAAGGGCAGGAAAATAGTTGCCGAATCGGTTACGATCTGCACGGCAGTGTCACCCGAGATCACGCCTTCAAAGCTCTCGGCCACCTCAAGCTCAGAGGCAGAGGCAAGGCGAGCAAAGAAGGGTGCGGTTTGGGCACCAAAGCTATCAAGGTGATTGGTTGCAATGTACACCTTGGCACGGCGAGAGGGGGGCACGTTCATCTCGTTGCGGCGCTGACGAATGGCACGAATGGCAGCAATAACACGCTCCATTTGCGCGGCATCGGTGGCAAAATCAAAGGCAGTGCTTGCCTCGGGATAGCTGTCGATCATAATGCTTTCGCAATCGTGCGGCAGCGAGCCGTAGATCTCCTCGGTGATAAAAGGCATAAAGGGATGCAGGAGCTTAAGCGTACCCACAAGCACGTATGCCAGTACGTTTTGTGCAATGAGATTTGCCTCGGTATCCTTATCTGCCAAGCGAGCCTTGCAAAGCTCAATATACCAGTCGCAGAAAATATCCCAAAGGAAATCGTAAAGGGTGGAAAGTGCCACGCCAAGCTCAAAGTTATCCAGCGCGTTGCGCACCGTTTTGATCGTGTTATTGTAGGCGTTCAGGATCCATTTATCCTCGGCAGCCAGCTTTTCGGCTTTCGGCAGCGCGATCTTGTCAATGGTCAGATTCATGCGCACAAATCGAGAGGCGTTCCAAAGCTTGTTTGCAAAGTTACGCGCCGCCTCGATCTTCTCATCGGAGAAGCGCATGTCGTTTCCGGGGGAGTTGCCCGTGGCAAGTGCAAAGCGCAACGCATCTGCACCGTATTGATCAATGATCTGCAACGGATCGATGCCGTTACCAAGAGATTTCGACATCTTGCGCCCCTGTGCATCACGTACAAGACCGTGGATAAGAACGGTGTCAAAGGGCTCCTTGCCGGTGTATTCCAGACCGGAAAAGATCATGCGTGAAACCCAGAAGGTGATGATGTCGTAACCTGTTACCAGTGTGTTTGTGGGGTAGAAGAAATCAAGATCCTCTGTTTTTCTCGGCCAACCGAGGGTAGAGAAGGGCCAAAGTGCCGAGGAGAACCAGGTGTCAAGCGTGTCGGGATCCTGACGCATCTCACTGCCGCACTTGGGGCATTTTGCCGTGGCTTCCTTAGTGACTGCGATCTCATCGCAGGCGTCGCAGTAGAAGGCAGGGATGCGATGTCCCCACCAAAGCTGACGGGAGATGCACCAGTCACGGATGTTTTCCATCCAGTGGAAATAGTTTTTCTCAAAGCGCTCGGGTACAAATTTGGTTCTGCCCTCGCGCACTGCCGCAATGGCAGGCTTTGCAAGCGGCTCCATTTTTACAAACCATTGCTTGGATACCATGGGCTCGATCACCTGGTGGCAACGGTAGCAGGTGCCTACGTTGTGGGCAAGCGGCTCCACACTCTTCAAAAGTCCTGCCGCCTCGAGATCGGAAAGGATCACCTTGCGCGCTTCGGTGGTAGTAAGTCCTGCGTATTTGCCGCAATCAAGCACCTCAGGCTCACCCACGGCAGCGGTACCGCTTTTACGCAGCTTGTCGGCGGCTGCCTTATCCGCAGCACCTGTCATTTTACCGTCATAGGTAAACACGCGCACCAACGGCAGATCGTGACGTGCACCAACCTCGTAGTCGTTGGGGTCATGTGCGGGCGTGATCTTTACCACACCCGTGCCCTTGGTCATATCTGCATGCTCATCGCATACAATGGGAATTTCACGGTTGATCAGCGGCAGTATCACGTGGCAGCCATGCAGATGCTGATAGCGCGGATCCTCCGCGTTAATGGCAACGGCAGTGTCGCCCAGCATGGTTTCAGGACGCGTGGTTGCCAGCTCCAGCATTTCACCTGTTTCCTTTACGGGGTAGAGCAGGTGATAGAAATTGCCCGGCTTGTCCTCGTATTCAACCTCGGCATCGGAAATGGAGGTCACACACGTGGGGCACCAGTTTACCATGCGGTTGCCGCGGTAGATCAGCCCCTTGTCAAACAGGCGCACAAATACTTCCTTCACCGCCTCAGAGCAGCCCTCATCCATGGTAAAGCGCTCACGCGACCAGTCACAGGAGGAGCCAAGACGCTTTAATTGAGAAACGATGCGCCCACCGTACTGCTCCTTCCAGGCCCAAGCGCGCTTGAGGAATCCTTCGCGCCCGATCTGCTCCTTGGTCACACCTTCTTGGCGCATCGCCTCCACAATCTTTGCCTCAGTGGCGATCGATGCGTGGTCAGTGCCGGGGAGCCAGAGCGTGGCAAACCCACTCATGCGTTTGTAGCGAATGAGGATATCCTGCAGGGTATTGTCAAGTGCGTGACCCATGTGGAGCTGCCCCGTGATGTTTGGGGGCGGTATCACAATGGTGTAGGGCTTTTTCTTTTTGTCGATCTTAGCGGTAAAGTATCCCTTATCGCACCAGTTTTTATAAATGCGCTCCTCAAATTCGCCGGGGGCGTATGTTTTGGGAAGCTCGTGATTTTCGGTCATAATAAAACCTCCGATAGCTCGTAATATAAAAATATTATAAAATAGTATATCATAAGTCACGAAAACTGTCAACGAAAATAAGAGGATTTTTTGCGTCTTTTTGTGTCTGCTTACAAATAGCCGCACGGGAGTAAAGAAAAATCGACGGCAAAAAACATTTTACAAAAATATTTCAAAAAACTATTGACAAGCCCACGCCTTTTTGTTATAATATCAAACGTCGCCGCACGTTGTGCGCTCGATGCTGCTATAGCTCAGTCGGTAGAGCACGTCATTGGTAATGACGAGGTCATCGGTCCGAATCCGATTAGCAGCTCCATACAAAAAACCCCGCCAAACGGCGGGGTTTTTTGTATGGAGTCGCTCCTCGGTACGAGGAGTGACATATAAGATTGCACCTAAAGCTTAAATTTTGCACTATTCGTAAATAGATGAGAATTTTACTTGACAAAGTAAACAATCTAAACTAAAATATAATGTGTAGAACATTGACTGAAAGGAGATAGGGAATGATTTGTAGATCCTGTGGCACCGAGTGCCGTGGCACATATTGCTCACATTGCGGTGCACCGCTTGCAAGCGAAGCATTTTCCGCAAACCCCGCACCTAACTCCTCGGTTGATACCGCGAAAGCACAGGCGCCAAGCTCCACTGCAACCTCACAGCCGTCGGTGTCCTCGGTGGCAATCGTCCCCGCAAAGGCATCAAAGGAGCTAAAGGCAAACGATGACACACGAAATAAGCGTAAGAAAAAGCACAGGGAGTTGGGGCCGAAAATCAAAATGCGGCAGATATTTTTCCCGTCGCTGATGCTGCTCTTGCCGCTATTTTATCTTTTTTTAGATGCTTTTGTCTGTTATGCAGATGCGCTTTACGTACAGCAGGGCAGTGCTAATGCACTCTCCGGGTTTATTGCGCAGCTTGCGCGCGCCGAATTTATCTCTAATCCCGTTTCCGATCTTATCATGGCGAATTTCGGCGGCGACACGGTTTTATTTGAAATACTCACTGTCAAGGATATCTTGAGTGCGGCGGATCGTTATCGCACCTTTGTGTTGCCTGCCGTGTTACTCGCCGTCCTTTCAGTTCTCAGCGCACTTTGCGGCATTGCTACTTTGTTTAGCAGAGGCAAGGTGCTGCGGCTACGTGCTCTTGCAGATACGGTGATCATTTGCGGCTTTCTTGGCGCGCTTGCTCCGTTGCTTGCGGGCATTTCCTTCCGCCTTTCTTGCGCCGCTTCGGGCGGCTTAGCCGGTGCGGATGCCGCCATGTGCTTGTTTGGATATTCTATTGAGGTCGTATTGCTGTGCGGTCTTTCCCTCACGCTCATGCTGCCTGCCGTGCGCTCCCTGCGACGTGCAGCCGCAGGGCAAGGCATCTATCTTACAGCCCCCTACCGCTTGCTTGGCAAAAAAATCGGCGTGGCTCGCCTGTTTGGTGTAATGGCGGCACTTTTGTCGATTTTTTGCTTCCTCCTTACATTGGTTGTGGATATCGCTCCCGGCGGCACGCTGCTTGCAGTGCTTTTCGATGCGTTGGAGGGCGTTGGTGCCAATGCCACCGACTTGCTCGGTGCTTTCGGCGGTGACGATATTACGCTGTATACAAGGGGCTTATACGGCTTGGTGCTGTTGCTCCTGTTGCCGATCGCAGTGATCTCTATGCTGCGCGCGATCTTCGCAGTATTTCGGTTATTGCTGGCAAGACCATCTAAAATAGCGGCCAAAAAGCGCCGCCGCCAAGCACTGATGCGAACAGGCAAAGTGCTGCGCGGCAATGCCACCGCACTGCTTGCGCTTTACGCGGTGTTTTATGTGTTGGCGGTGGTACTGCTTTTGCTTACAACCGGTATAAAGGCGCATGTGGATGCTACGGTAGTTTCTGATACCCTCACGGTTCTTTACCTGCTGATCGCACAGGTCAAATCGTGCGCGCCGCTTTACACTGCGGGTGTGCTTTGTGCCTCGCTTTCAATTTTGTTTGGTGCCGTGGCAGGGAACCTTGCCAAAGCCTTTGTTGTCAAATCACTGGCAGAACATCATCAGAAATAACAAAAAAGCCGACAGTGTGTCGGCTTTTTTTGTTCCTCGGTCACAGGAAAAAATTATTCCGTGCGCGCCAATTGACAAATATATAAACATGCATTATAATAAAAGAAATATATATTTACGCATAAAAGGAGCTTTCCGTGAAACATACAGTTCGCATTCTATCGTTACTCTTGGCGCTTTGCCTTCTGGTGGTGCCTCTTGGCGGATGCACTTATAAAAAACGTCCGTTGGCTTACCTAAAATCCTCCGTTGAGCGCACGCTGGGCCAATCACTCTTGGGTGAAATGACAGCCCTTCTTTTTGATGCATTTAGGGAGGGGTCAATTGATCTTTCGCTGTCAAGCGATAAGGAGCTTGGCGGTGCAAGCGGCCTTGATCTTGCGCTGTATTTTGATGCCGACAAGGAGCAGATCATGGCAGATACGGCACTTTTGGTGGGGGGAAAGAGCTATGATGCAAAGCTGTGGTTTTCCTCCCGTCAGGCAGTGCTCACGTCCACCGCGTTTCTTGGCTCCACCACGCTCGGCGCAAGCTTTGAAACATTAAAACAGGATATCGCACATTCGATCTTCCGCAACAACAGCGGTACGACTTACGCCGTACCCGAGATCAACGAGAGCAGTGCCACTGCTGTTTTAACGTGGGTAGAGGGCTTTTATGCACTCTTTGGTGCTCTTGAGGATACGCCCGATCTGCTCGATAAATATATTGACGTTTTTCTCAAATATCTCACCGAATACGCCAACTACACGCGCTATACCGAGAACGGAAGGGTAAAGATCTATCTTTTGGTGGATAACAGCATGCTCTCCCGCGCATTGCGTGATACCTGGGCAAAGGCGGTAAAGGATAAAACGCTTTCGCGCCGTGTGCGAGAGGTTGCCAAAACGCGCGATGCCATGCTATCTGCCATAGAAGGCGTGGTTACCACCGAATGGACCAACAAGGTAGAGGCTTGGCTCCTGAATAACGCAGAGATCGAGGCACTGTGTGCGCGGATCGATGCGGCAGATCCCTTTACCTTCCAAATGAATGCTACCGTCAAAAGGCTGACGGGCAAGCTGCTTTATTTTGATTTTACACACACCGCAGGTGATGATGTTACCGCATTTTCACTTGACCTTTCCGCAAAGAAAACGCTTGAAGCATCGCTGCTTCTTGAGGGTGTAAAGCGCAGTCTTACCGTGCATACGGCGGAAAGCGATTGGCGCACCGTGGCGGCAGATTATACCTACAAGGTGGCGCAGGGAGAAAGCTCACCTCACATTTGGCAGGGCGAATTTCGCCTTGACGAAAAAAAGGATACGTTTCACTTAACGATTGGGAAAAACGGCATTGTTAAAACCGTAAGCGGCACGTTTTTCTCTGAGAACGATGCTTGCTCTCTTTGTATCGACCAAGTAAAGACGGGGGATGCGGAAGTTGATTTCAAGCTTTCACTTACCGTTAAAGCAAAGGCAACCGTGCCCGAGGCACCGCAATACGTGAATCTTCCCACGGTTACCGAGCAACGTATTGACCCCGTTGCCAAGCGCGCGAGGGAGGCGTACGCCGCTTTCCTTGAGGAGTTTGATCGCAGTGCCGTTACACGTGAGGCGGTGATCGCTTATCTGCTGGCACCCTTTTCGTTTGAAGAATAAAAATAAAGGATCGCTTCATTTTAGCGCCGAACAAAACAATAAAAAACCGCTTTTTCTATGAAAAAACAGAGAAAGCGGTTTTTGGATAAATGTTATGTTTCATCTAAATGATGCATCTCTTGTTGGAAGGATATAAAATGAAATTCTTACATATTGCCGATCTGCATCTCGGTAAGCGTGTTTGCGAATATTCCATGCTTGAGGAGCAGAAGGCCATTCTTGCCACTGTGGCGGAGCAGGCGGCTGCCGAGGGAGTGCGCGCCGTGCTGATCGCGGGTGATATTTACGACCGTCCCGTGCCCCCTGCAGAAGCGATCGCGCTTTTCTCCGACTTTTTGGAGCGATTGCACAGATCGGGTATTGCGGCTTTGATGATCGCGGGAAATCACGATAGCGCGGAGCGCCTTTCCTTTGCCGCCCCCTTGCTGGCAGAGCAGGGCGTGCATGTTGCGGGCGAGTGTCGTGGGCTTACCGAGGTGGTGATTTTTGAAGAAGGAGATCACCGTGTGGCAGTGCACCTGCTCTCACATTTTCGCCCCTCTGCGCTGCCACCTTATTTTAACGGCACGCGGTTTGAGAGCTCGGAGCAAGCACTTCGCGCCATCCTTTCGGGTGTGGATCTCAGCATCGCCGACCGCCACATTTTGGTCGCGCATCTGTTTGTCAGCGGCAGTGTGACCTCGGATAGCGAGCTTCCCGTGATCGGCACAGTGGATGCCGTACCGAGTGAGCTCTTTTCCGGCTTTGATTATGTAGCACTTGGCCATTTACACCGCCCACAGGCGTTTGGAAGCGTGGTGTATGCAGGCTCGCCGCTTTGCTATTCCTTCTCCGAGGCGGGACAGCAAAAAAGCGCGGTGCTAATAGAGGTCACAAGTGAGGGCACTGCAACACGCCGTTTGCCGCTTATGCCCATACACGCCATGAGAGAGGTAAAGGGCAGTATGGAGGAGCTGATGTCGGCACCGTACAGTGAGGATTATATTCGAATTGTGGTAACCGATGAGGAGGTAGCACCCGATGCGCGCATTACCTTGCGCACCGTTTATCCCAATCTGATGCGCTTTGCCGTAGAAAACTCCAACACCGTCATCGATGAGGAGGTTGCTTGCAGCGAGGGGATAGAGGGGCGCGACCCGCTTGCGCTCTTTTCGGAATTTTTTGAGGCACAAAATGGCACCCCCCCTACCGAAAAACAGCTTTCACTCATGCGCGATATTTTGAAGGAAGCGGAGGTGGAGCAATGAAGCCGATTTTACTTGAAATATCCGCGTTTGGTCCCTTTGCCGCGCGTACAGTGATTGATTTTCAGCCCTTTTTGGGCAACTTGTTTTTGCTTACGGGTGAAACGGGTGCGGGTAAAACCAGTATATTTGATGCCATTTCCTTCGCACTTTACGGTGAAGCAAGCGGCGGTAAGGATCGCAGAAGCGGCAGGTCCTTTCGCTCGGATTTTGCCAAGGCGGAAGAAAAGACCTTTGTACGGTTCACCTTTTTGCAAGGTGGGCGGCACTATACCGTTGAGAGGAGCCCTGAATTTGAGCGTCCCAAGCTAAGGGGCAAGGGCACTACGCAATCGCCCGCAACAGCACTTCTGATTGAGGAGGGGGCAGATCGCGTGCTCTCCCGTATAGAGGATGTGGATGCGCGCATTTGTGAGATCGTGGGGCTTGACCGCCAACAGTTTTCAAGAACCGTTATGATCGCCCAAGGCGATTTTTTGCGTATTCTCAATGCCACCAGTGCCGAGCGTAAGGCAATGTTTGGGCATCTGTTTCATACCGAGGTGTATGCGCGTGCCGAGCAGCTGTTAAAGGAGCGTGCGAGTGCTTGTGCCAAAGAGCGCGAGGAACTCTCCGCACGCGCGCAGATCGCGGCGGCTTCTGCCCAAATACAAGTGGGCGATGCGCGCCTTGAAACCTTTTTGCGCGCCAAGAAAAACGCCGCCGAGGATCCCTCGGTGCTCGCCGACCTGCTTACGCTTTACTGTGAGGAGCTTGCAAGCACGATAGGGGAAAAGCGCATACGGGCAAAGCAATTGCGCGAGGCGTGCGGCAAGGCAGAGCTTGACCTGAAAGAAGGGAAAAGCCTAAACGATACCATAGCGGTTTTACAAACGCTTCGTGGGGCAAGTGAGCTTTCGAGCGAGGCTGTAACGGCGCGCGAGAGGGAGCATCGGTATCTTGCGCTTGCACAAAAGGCACTGCATATTCGCGCACAGGAAAAGATTTTTGAAATGACGAAAAAAACGGCAGATGCCGCGCTCACAGCAAAGCTCACTGCCGCACAAGCAGTAACACAGCGAAAAGTAGCGGAGTGTGAGGCGCGCGGCAAGCTTGAAGCGGCGGCTTTGCAAGGGGAGGAGATCGCTTTAATAGAAGCACAGATCCGTGCACTTGAGGAAGCACAGGTGGCTTTTGAAAAGCTTGTAAGCACTAAAGCACGCTTGCATGAGGCAAACGAAGCTCTCTCGCATGCTGTACATGCCGCAAAGACCGCTGAGGAGCATTGCGCAGAGCTGCGTGCGCGCTATTTTCTCGGTCAGGCAGGCTTGCTTGCGGCAGGGCTTTTAGAGGGTGAGCCATGTCCTGTTTGCGGCTCGCGCAACCACCCCAACCTCGCCGCGCAAGCAGAAAGCACGCCCGATCAGAAAACGCTGGAAGTGGCAGAGCAAAACAGAAGCCTGCGTGAGCGTGCACGCGCCGCCGCAGTAGCGGAGCAGAAAGCGGCAAGCGAGGCGGTTGATGCCGCACGAGCGTTGCTTCTTGAACGTGGTGTCTTGGAAATTACACCCGAAACAGCACAGGATATTGAAAAGAGATTGGCTGAAAAAGCATGCTTGCATGAAACGCTCAAAACAGAGATCGCCAATGCGACCGCCGTGCATAAGGCGGCGGCCGAAGACCTTGCCGCCGCCACTGCGGCGCTCGAAGCGGCACAGGCCCATGTGACCGATGCACAGCATGCCATGACGGCGGCAAAATCGGATTTTGAGGCGCATCTTTTAGCGGCGGAATTTGTTTCATATGAGGCGTATCGCGCCGCTTTGCTTGATGAAGGGGAGCTCGAAACGCGCCGTGTTGCATTGCGGAAAGCCGATGCAAAAGCCGCACACACGGGCGGCAAGATTGCGGAGCTTGAGCATGCCGTGGGTGGGCGCACACCCGTAGATCTTTCCCAAATGCAGCTGCGACAGGAGGAGCTCTCACAGGCTGAGGAAGCGATTGCCACAGAGCTGTCGGAATGTGAGCGTTTACTTGCGCTCAACGAAAAGGCACGGGATGCGCTGTGCGAGGTTGCGCGTGGTATCAAAAAGTTGAATGCCGAGTGGGGCGTGATCGATACGCTCAGCCGCACGGTTGGCGGAAAAGGTGCGAATGGGCGAGAAAAGCTCTCGCTTGAAAGCTACGTGCAGCGTTACTATTTTAAAGAAGTGATCGTTGCGGCAAATCGCCGCTTGCAGCTGCTTACCGACGGCAATTTTGTTTTGCGCTGTCGCGAGGGCGCGCAGGATCTAAGGCGAGCAACGGGGCTGGATCTTGAGGTCTTAGACCGCAGCACAGGGCGGTGGCGCGACGTGAGCACCCTGTCGGGCGGTGAGAGCTTTATGGCGTCGCTTGCACTTGCCGTAGGGCTTTCCGACGTGGTGCAAAACAACAGCGGAAACGTGCGCCTTGATATGCTGTTTATCGATGAGGGCTTTGGGTCGCTTGATGAAAACACGCTCTCACGGGCAATGCAGCTGCTTTGCCGCCTTTCTGACGGAAAGCGTACCGTCGGTGTGATCTCACACGTAGCGGAGCTGCGCGAGCGTATTGCAAATAAGCTGATCATTACCCGTACACAAACGGGCAGCACCGTGCGTGCCGAATGTGATGCGTGATTTATGTGCATATAACAAAAAAAGTGCTATATCCGACGGATATAGCACTTTTTTTGTTACGGTATTTCTTCCAGTGCCTCGCCAAGGGGCAGAGAATAGATCACAGTCCTGTCGGGCTCCTTGCCACAGATCGCCTTCAATGCTTGCTTATAGTAAGAAAGCTGTCTTTGGTGACGGGCAAAAAGGAAGCTGGCGGCGCGTGCGGGATCTTGCAGAGCCCCTCTTGGCAATCGGTCTGTTTTGTAATCGCAAAGCACCAAATTGCCGTTGGCATCGGTGAAAAACAGGTCGATCACGCCCTGTACAAGCAGCTTTTCGTTTCCAAGCTGTGCCTTTAGCTCCGCATTTTCGGTAAAATCGGCGGCAGGCAAAAACACATTAAAGCGTGTTTCACGGTGAACGTCGCGCGCATGCTTCAGCACCTTGTAGAAGTCACTTTCAAAAAAGCGTGCAAGCTCCTCGCGGCGAATGGCATCACGCGCCTCGGGGGGGAGAAAGCGTGCCTCAATCAGACGCTCCAATTCGTTATCAAGATCTTGCGCCGCGCTCGAAAAATCGCAAAACTGTAAAAATTCATGCGTCGCAGTGCCGCGCTCGGCAGCGTTTGCGAGAGTGCTTTGCGCACCTTTTTCAAATTGCGGTGTGCGCTCAAAGGTGTGTAGCAGCGTTTCTACGTCAGGATCTTGCAGTGCTGCTTCGCCGATCGACTCCTTGTCGTAAACGTCAAGGATCTCGGGCGTTAAGCGTGAAACCGAAAGCTTGGCGGGCAGACGTGTGAGATGCGAGGCGGGATAGATGAAGTCAAAGCGTTCGGCAAATCGCTCCCTTGCCGCTTGATAGGTAGCATCCTTGGCGGTTTCCTCTACCGCCTCATCGCCCATATCGGTGGCGGGGGAGTGGGGCTCGTTTGGCTTAGGCAGATCCTCGGGGTGCACGGTAATGACCTCACAGAACTCGTCATGCGCGGTCCCTTCAAGCGCAAACAGGATCCATTCGAGATAGGAGTTGCCAAGCAGCTCAAAATAGCTCGTGGCAGGGCAGGCGGCAAGCGCAATATGCTTTTGTACGTTTTTCATGCCGTAGCGCGGCTTTCCTGTAATGTAAAGACGCTCTCTTGCACGTGTCATGGCAACGTAAAGCACGCGCATTTCCTCCTCCATGGAGAGCTGCTTCAAGCGCTCCTTTACCGCTTCGCGCGCAAAGGTGTTGGCGCGGGAAAATGCACCCGTGTTCGGCACACGTGTGCCGCACCCAAGCACGCTGTCAAGAAGCAATGGATCCTTGATGTCATCGGCATTAAAGGTCTTGCCTGTGGTTGCCACAAAGCAAACGGGATATTCAAGCCCCTTGGAGTGGTGAATGGTAATGAGGGATACGGCATCGCGCGGCCCCTCGGGCGTGGGCATTTCGGTATCGTTTTGCATGATATCCTCAACGTACCGCACAAAACGGTAAAGCCCCTTAAATCCGCCCGCCTCAAAGCAGCGTGCGTATTCGTAAAGTCGCAAAAGATTTTGTCGTTTGTTCTTATATGTGTGATCCTCCCCCGCGCTATCACCTGCAAAGGAAAGCACTGCCGTATCACGATAGAGATACCGCAGTAGCTTATCCACAGGTAAAAGCTCTGCCTTGGCGCGGTATTGTGTGAGCTTTGCAAGGAATGTGGCGATACGGCGACACAGTGCCTTGTCACCAAGGATATCCTCGGCTGCCTTAACCGACTCGTAAAGGGAGAGTGAGGGGTCAGTGGCGGTACGGATGCTCACCAGCTCCTCAAGAGTAAAGCCAAAAAAGGGAGAGCGCATGACCGCCGCAAGGTATACGTCGCGGAAGGGGTTGTCGATCACGGCGAGGAGCGAGTACATACAAAGCACCTCGGGATTTTCAAAAAAGTTTTCGCGCGAGGTGTCGTTTACGGGGATCCCCGCCTCCCTTAAAAGCCTTGCAAGCGGGGCGGCAAAGGCAGAGCCGCGCGCCAGCACGGCAATATCACCCGGGGTGATGCGTGTACCGTCTGCCTTTCTTTCCCCCGAGAGCAGGTGGCGTATCTCCTTTACAATCATTTTTGCCTCGGCATCGTCGATCACGGCACTTGTTTCGTCCTCTTCCTGCTGTGGGTCGGAGGTGCGGTCCCCCTTTTTGTCGTCATAGATCAGTACGCGGCATTTCGGAGAGGTATAATCGGGGGTTGGCAGTGACTTGCTAAAGCAAAGATCATCCTCTTTTTTGTAGCCGATGCTCTGCGCCGATCTTGCGAAAAGATACCCCGAAACGGTGTTTGAAAACTTGATAATGCTCTCATCGCAACGAAAGCAGTTTGACATAAAGACCGTGGCAGCGGGTTCATTTGTATCAGCTCTTTGCAGGTCGGGAAAGTCTTTACGGTAGCCGGCAAAAACCGCGGGCTCTGCGCCGCGAAAACGGTAGATGCTTTGCTTGATATCGCCTACCATAAAGCGATTGCGCGGTGTTGAGATCGCGCGGAAGGTGGCATCCTGCATCGCATCCACGTCTTGGTATTCATCGATGTAAACGGCATCAAAGGAGGTGGCAAGAGAGCTTGCAAGCGGTGTGGGTTCACCGTTTTTGTCTATCAGTAGGTGATAGGCGGCGCGGGAAATGTCCCCAAATTCAGCCACCCCTTTTTCGTGCTTGGCAGCGCGGTAGTTCCTGTCAAAATCGGTGAGCACAAGGTAGGTAAGACGTAAGATCTCGGCTGCCTCAGCACCGCCCGCACGGATCTCCTCGGTGTGAAATACGCCAAGGGTGGCGGCAGTGCCGCGCCATTTTTCACGAAATGCCTTACAGGCATCGGCAGTAAGAACAAAATCCTCACTGCAGGGCGGCAGCTTTGCCGAGGTAACGCGTTCGGCTAAAGGCGTTGTAAGAAAATGCGCCAAATCATCGGTATTTTGGGCATCCAACGCATTTTTGATGCTCTGAAGCCTGTCAAGCATCTCTCCGTAAGCCTTGCCGAATTTGTTTTGCAGCTTGTTGGGGTATGCTTCGGTACTCATCATGGAAAGCGCGGTACCGTAAAGCGCAATACCTTGCGTTACCGTTTTGTCAAGCGCGCCAAAAATGACCTTGCCGAAATCACTCGAAAAGGGTGCTTGGTATGCCTCCTCATTTGCCTTGGCTGAGCGAAGCAAGAGTGCAAAGCCTTCGGGCAGCTTTTGCAGCTTTTCTTCGAGCTTTAAGAGCGTATCGGTCAGCGACCTCTCGTCGCGCACGTCGGAAAAAAGGTCGGCAACGGCGATAAAATCGGGGTGCGCGGCATACATGCGGTCAATGGCGGCGTTCATGGTGTCCTGTCGCAGGGAAAGTAACTCACCCTCATCTGCCATGCGGAAGGAGGGGGAAAAGCCCGCCTCTTGAAAATTCGCGCGCACCAGATCGAGATAAAAGGAGTCAATGGTGCATATTTTCGCACTGCCCAGCAGCATCAGCTGGCGGCGCAGCCCTGTGTTATTGGGGTAAAGCGCTATGGCGTCGCTGAGGGCGCGTGCAATACGCGCGCGCATTTCTGCCGCGGCGGCGCGGGTAAAGGTCACGACCAAAAGGCGTGAAATATCGGTGGGGTTTTCGGGATCCAAGAGTGAGCTGATGATACGCTCCGTCAGCACGGCGGTTTTGCCCGAGCCGGCGGCGGCGGATACCAAAAGGGTGCGGCTTCTTTCATCGATCGCAGATCTTTGCGCGGGTGTCCAATTGCGTGCCATTTGATATCCTCCTTTACTTTTTCTTGTCAGCCGCGCGGCAAACGGCGGCATAGGCGCAGAATTTGCAGGCGGTTTGCCCGTTGTGCTCTGTGGGTGAAATCGTTGCACTGCCGCTTTTCATGTCCTTTGCAATGTCGGAAACGGTGTTGGCCAATTCATCGAAAAGCTCCACAAAGCCCTCGCTTGAAACAAGCTTGCTCTTGCGTGCCTGCGGGGAGCCGAGAATGGCGGTGCTGCCCGATCTTGAAATGGCATGCAAAAGCTCGGGACTGTCAGGTAAAAGTCCCTCGCGCTTCAGGCGCGCCGCCGCGCTTTCAAGTGCCTCGGATTTTTCCACGCGTGCGGGCGTGTTTTCATTACCCACCGCCGTGGAGAGATAGGTCACGCCCGCAGGCTGAAACTGCGTGCCTTCGGGTAAGCCAAGCTTTTTTGCAAGCTGTGGGTGCGTGCCGTTGCACAGCGCGAAAAGATAAAGCGGCATTTGCAGGCAGTAGCCCTTCTTGATGTCCTCGCGTTTGAAGGTCTTACGCCCTGTTTTATAGTCGGCAACACGCAAAAACACGCGGTCGTCCTCGCCGCGGTACCAGTCAACACGGTCAGCCTTGCCCGAAAGCGGAATTTTTGTGCCGTCGGGCAGCGTAAGAGGAATACTTGTCCCCTCACGGCTAAGATCAAGCTCGAAAAATGCCGGTGCAAAATCGCTGTCGGCAAATTCGGCAACCAACGCACCCACTACAATGCGCGCAAGTGAGGAAAGCCTTGATACCAGTGCCTCGGCACGCGGTGTTATGCCACCGCCCGCTTCTATCAGATGCGCGCGGTAGGCGGTAAGGCTTTTATGTACGATCGCATCGATCTCTTTATCGGTATATGCGGTAAAGGGCTTTTCTCCCTTGGTGATCGCGGCGAGGGTGTTTTCCAGCACGTAGTGAATAAAGGTGCCAACCGCCGCCGCATCCAGCGAATCGGTGGGTTCCTCGCGCAGGTGTAAGATTTTGCTGCAATAATAGGCAAATTTGCAGGAAACAAATTTTTCAAGACCTGTGGGGTTAAAGGAGTGTGGGGTAAACAATCCCTGCGCCCTCTCGGGTGAAACGCTTGCCGCGGTGTCTTGCACGGGCAAAAGGAGGTTTTCAATCTTTTTTGCCTGCTCCGCATCTTCCTTTAGCAGAGAAAAGAGTGCCTGTGCCTCGATAGGCGAAAGCTCGCGCATATGCTCAAGCGCCGCCTCGCGCGTAAAGATCTTGTCCGATGCGGGGATCGTTTCAAAATCGGTCGCGTTTAGCTCGGGAAACAGTGCTTTTATGCGCGTAATGGCGATAGAGGGCTCAGCGGCTCTGCCGTCGCATGCTGCTTTTGCGTAGGAAAGATAAAGCTTTTCGCGTGGCAGTGTCAGTGCGCGATGCACGTAAAAAAGCTCGTCGGAGGCAACAGTGGCAAGATCGGCAGAAAGCTCCATGCCCAGTGCCGCAAGACGGCGCTTTTCGGCATCGGAAAGCAGCCCCGTATCTGCGGCAGTTTTGGGGAAAACACCGTCGTTTAGCCCCATTACAATGGCATAGCGCGAGGGGGCTGCGCGCAGCGTTGCGGCAGAGCCGATCATAACCTCATCAGCGGAGGTTGGAATAGACCCGATATCAGTGCTGTTGAACAGTAGCAGTAGGGCATCTGCAAACGAGGCGATGTCCAGCTGCTCCTTTTCCAGTGTGTCGGCAAGGATTTCAAGTGCATCTATCACTACACCCCAAAGGCGTGTGTCCTCCTCCGCCTCCCGTCGCTCTCCTGCAACAAGATGCGCCGCCGCCCGTGCCTTCATGGTGTCGGGTACGCCGAGGGTGGCAAGAAAACGGTAGGTTGCCGCGGCAAAATCCGCGGCGGTAAGAGCGCGGTCAAGTGCTTCAAAATAGGCGGTCAGTGGGGGCGTTAGTGCGGCTCTTGCACGGTTTGCACCGTCAAGTATGCGCGCCGCGCGCGCTGAGGTGCGCTCAGTGTAGCCGTCGGGATTCATGGTAAAGGGCTTTTCAAGTGCCGTTTTGCCGCAAATGTGCCAAACCTCGGCATATTCCTCGAAAAAGTTAATGTCGTCGGCATCAATGCCTGTAAGACCCGTTTTGAGGTATCCCACCACATCCTCCTTTTGCCAGTTGTAGCGTGCAATGCGCAGCGCAAACAAAAGCAGCTTAATGAGGGGACGTACGGTAATATCGGTTTTTTCGGAAAGATAGAAGGGAACACCCTCTTTTTCAAGTGCCGCATCGATAATTCCGATGTAATTGGTGGCATCGCGCACCACTATTACAAAATCGCGGTAACGTGCGCCCTCGCGCACTGCCTTGGCGATCACAGCGGCGGCATGTTCTGCCTCCTCGTAAGGTGTGGCGGCAACAGTGAGTGCAATTTCGCCGCCGCCAGCAAGCCCCACGGGGGCAGGCTCCGCATTCATATCAAACAAATCGCGGCGAAGGTGATCGAGTGCGGTCTTGGGCTTTTCGGTAGGCAATACCTCCTCAAAAATGCGCTCGTCAAGCTCCTTGGCAATGCGCCAAAGGCGTTGCTTTGTGGCGAGAGCCGAGGCAAGATGAATCCCCTCATGGTGCCGATCGGCAAGCGGTAACGCAACGGTGAGGGTGGGGGAGCTCTTTATGAGCACCTTGATCAGTGCCAGCTCCTGCGCGGTAAAATCGGTAAAGGAGGAAATATAAAAGTGCGTGTCGGCAAAGAGGTGCTTGTGCGCGGCGATCAATGCCGTTGCGCGGGAAACGTCGTCTGCCGCATCCGCAAAACGGGCGTAAAGCTCGGATTGGTAGGTGGCAAGCACCAACGCAAGATCTCCAAGCTTGCTTTTCAGTGGGTCGTCCTCGGGCAGTGCACCTGCCGTTTCGGTCAGTGCCTCGGGGGTGATGCAATAAGCCTTAAACTGTGCTATGGCACTGAGCATGCGCTCGGTGAGGCGCAGGTCGTTTGCGGCATGTGCACCGTACTGGGTAAGCTGCGGCGCAATGGCACGAAGGGATTTCCACATGATAAGTGCAGAAGCTGCCGGCGTAGCATAGCGGTAGGAAAGACCGCCCACGGCGCGAAATGTACGGTTGGCAAGACGGGTAAAGTTGGATACCTCAAAGGTGAGCTGTGCGGTGGGGGGGAGTGCTTCCACCATGCGTCGCTCGGCGGTAACGGTTTCCTGCTCAGGAACAAGAAGGATCGCCTTTTCGCCGTTTTTCGTATTTTCGTTTATGTGGCGAAGCAGCGCGGCATCTCTTTGCGCGGCGTTGCTGCCGTAAAGAAATCGTATCATAGTTGCTCCTTTCCTTCCAGCAAGGCGAGGTTGCGCAAAATGACCTCACGTCCGCGCCAGCTGTAAGCGCGCGCGGCAAACTCCTCATCGCTCATTGCCGTTATCGCTTCGGTGGTTAAGTGCGCTATGGTGTTTTCTCTAAAAAAGGGAATTGTGGAATATAGCGTTCCCGCATCCTTTGCCGCCCTTGTTACGGGGCAGCGCTCCTGGCAGGTGTCGCATCCCCAGGCAATGCCGTGCGCGAGGATCGCTTTTTGCGCATCACGGTCGAGTGCACCCTTTTTTTGTGTCAGTGCGGAAAGGCAGCGCGTAACGTCAAGCCCTACGGGGCAGGCGCGTTGGCACGCACCGCAGGCGGTGCAAACGGAGATCTTTTTTACCTCACAGTCGATCACTGCATCGGTAATGATCTCGCCGAGAAATACAAAGGAGCTGTGCTCCTTTGTCAGAAACAAATGGTTGCATCCAAACATGCCAAGCCCCGCCTTTACGGCCGCCTCGCCCTCTGCGATAGGGGAGTGATCGGTAAAGCCGACAAAGCGGTTCTTTGGAAATTTATCTCTTAAAATGGGCAAGACCTCATCGAAAAGTGCCTCAAAAAAGCGATGATAATCACGGGAAACCGCATAGACCGAAATATTTCTTGCGGGATCGTCGCAAACTGTGGTATAATAAGGTACGGCAAACATAAAAGCAGTTCCACCCTCAATTCCGTGCCGCGCGAGCAGATAGGGGCGCGTGACGGTAAGTGCGGAAAGCGGAACGGGCGAAACGAGTTTGATGCCACGTGCGCTAAGCAGATTTTTTACTGTGCTTTTCATGGGGTTGCCACCTTTCAAGATTTATGCTATAATTATATCAAAATATATTTAGTTTTGCAATGGCGAAAATGCACATCGTGTGCTTTTCAGCACATTTTTGGCTCGATATCATCAAATCATCACATAAAAGGGCTATACTGGAAGCATAAATGTAAACAAATGAGAAGGAGTAGCATATGAGTGAGCTTGACCGTTTTGATTTTGAAGGTGAGCAAAGCCGTGAGCAGGCCGAGAGCGTGCGTACACACGGCAATGCGGTAGCCGATGTCGATCACACCGAGGAACAAAGCGCAAAAAAAACACAGTGGTATAGCATTTCCTATCAAAATAACAGTCAGCCTCCCATGGTCATGCCAATGGTTGAAGGGGGACGTACCCAATCGCGCCAAAAGCGCAGTGGCAGACTGGCACTTGTTTCACTGATCGTAGCGGTTTGTGTGCTGTTTGCCGCAGTGGCAGGGCTTGGCGGCTATCTGATTGCGGATCTTCTAAGTGACCGTTCGGATGTCAATGATCCAAACAGCAGCACGGTACAGCCGAACGGTGCTACAGGTGGAGGCAACTCCGGTACGGTATATGCGGTGGGTGACGTGCAAAATTATGATTTTGCAGGTGTTACGATACCCCAAAACGACGGTACGGGGCTCGTTGGCTCTGCAAACGGGTCTGCCGGCAATAATGCAACCACACGCATCGCGGCAGTTGCCGCCGTGCGCGATTCCGTGGTGGAGATCTCTACTACGACCGTATCAAACCGCGGGCAGCTGAGTGCAGGTGCGGGCAGCGGTGTGATCATACATGCCGACGGTATCATTGTGACAAACAATCACGTGATCGAGGGCGTTAGCAGTATCTACGTGCGCCTGACCAACGGCAACACCTATGAGGCATATCTGCGCGGCACCGATGAGGAAAACGATATTGCAATTTTGAAGATCACCCCAAGGGAGGCTTTAACCGTTGCCAAGCTGGGATGCAGCTCGGCACTTGCTTGGGGCGAGGATGTGTTTGCCATTGGCAATCCCCTCGGCGAGCTTGGAGGTACCGTGACCGAGGGTATCATCAGTGCGCTTGAGCGCGAGGTGGAAATGAGCGACGGCACTGTGATGACACTTCTCCAGACAAGTGCGGCAATCAACTCGGGCAACTCGGGCGGCGGCCTTTTCAACATGGCGGGCGAGCTGATCGGCGTGGTAAACGCCAAGTATTCCGCCACGGGTGTTGAGGGGCTTGGCTTTGCTATTCCCGTCGATACTGCCATTTTTTCTATCAACGACCTGCTTGATTACGGATATATTCCGGGTGTCCCTGCCATTGGTGCTACGATCGTGGACAGCGCAATGCAGGTGGGCTATTGGCAATCTGTGAATATGCCGTATGTATATGCTGTGGAAAGCGGCTCCCCCTTAAAGGTGGGTGATTTTATCTACAAGGTGGACGGCGCTGTTGTTTCCACCGCCAGTGCCTTAAAGCGTGTGATACGCACCAAACAGGTGGGGGCTACCGTTACCCTTACCGTTTATCGCGATAACAAGCAGCAAACGGTACAGGTAACGCTCATCGAATATATTCCCCAAAACGCAACTGTAAATTTTAATTAATACGACTCTTGAAAGGAAATACGAGATGTATAACATTCTGGTTGTAGATGACGAAATCCGCATTCGCTCGATCATTCGCAAATATGCGGAATTTGAAGGGCATACCGTTGCCGAGGCGGGTGATGGCATGGAGGCTGTGCGCATGGCGCGTGCCGAGCATTTTGATATCATTATTCTTGATATCATGATGCCCGAGCTTGACGGCTTTTCGGCGTGCCGCGAGATCCGCAAATCACAGCAAACACCTATTATCATGCTCTCAGCGCGCGGTGAGGAGTATGATAAGATCAATGGCTTTGAGCTTGGCGTTGACGATTATGTGATAAAGCCCTTTTCGCCCCGTGAGCTTATGCTGCGCGTGGAGGCTGTCATGAAGCGAGTGAAGCCTAAGGATAACGCCGAGCGCACCGAAAATCAGATTGTTGAATTTGATGACGGGGGACTTCGTGTGGATCTGACGGCACGCATCGTGTACGTTGACGGCAAGCGCGTGGAAATGTCCCCGAAGGAGTACGATCTCTTTTTCTATTTGCTTCGCAATCGCAATGTGGCACTTACCAGAGAGCGTTTGATCAGTGAAGTGTGGGGATATGATTTCTTTGGCGATGCGCGCACGCTTGATACACACATTAAGCTGCTTCGTAAGAGTCTTGGCCGTTACAATTCTTATATCGTCACGCTGCGCGGTGTCGGCTACCGCTTTGAGGAGCAAAAATGAGTGCGCAAGCTGCCACAGAACATGTCAAAAAACGGAGCGTCGGCATTCGCGTAAAGCTGATCATTGCGCTTGTGGCGTTTACCGTTTTGGTGCTGCTTGCGATTTGGATTTTGCAGATCAGGCTCCTTAGTTACTTTTACGAGCGCGAAAAGTTTTCCGAGCTTGAAGATGCGTATCTTGATATTTGTACGTATATCGGCGATAAAAAATTTAATAGCGAATTGCAAAAAACAGCAGAAGAGAATGCGATCTGTATTCGCGTGTTTATGATCATAGACGGTATGGCAAAGGAAGTGGGAGATGCCAATTTGGGCGTGGACTGCATGATCCATCATTTGTCCTCAAGTCTGCTAACGGATCTTTACGTCAATGCCAAGATGAACGACGGTGTTTATGATAAGCGCATGGAGTTTAACGCCAATTTCATGACGGAGAATGCCGAAGATTTTCATTTGCCCGGTCTGCTTCAACCCGCCAACACCGTGAATGCCATTTGTGCGCGTGTGATCGAGAAGGACGGTGCGGAGTACTTTATTTTGCTTGACTGCGAGCTCACCCCCGTCAGCGCAACGGTCAATACTCTGCAGGTGCAGTTTTTGTGGACTGCGTTTTTTCTGCTTTGCGGTGCAATTTTGTTTGCTTTCATTCTTTCGCGTATTATTGCAACGCCTCTGACCGCTATTACGGCAAAGGCAAGAAAGCTTGCGGTGGGAAATTATACGGCGGATTTTGAGGGAAGGGGCTACCGTGAGATAGCGGAGCTTGCCGAAACATTGAATTTTGCCGCGCGCGAAATCGGTGCGACAGACAACCTGCAAAAGGAGCTTATTGCCAATATTTCGCACGACCTGCGCACGCCCCTTACCATGATCAAGGGATATAGCGAGATCATGCGAGATCTGCCGGGTGAAAACAATGCGGAAAATGCACAGATCATCATCGATGAAACCACACGCCTGTCGGAGCTGGTAAGCGATCTGCTGGACCTTTCCAAGCTACAGGCCGGCACCAAAAAGCCCGAGATCGAAATATTTGATCTCAGTGCGCTGACACGGGATACCATGCGTCGCTATGATACGCTTATTCGCCATAACGGCTACCGTATCTTGTTTGAAACACAGGGAGAAGCGGAGGTTGCTGCCGACCGTGGTATGATCCTGCAGGTGATCTATAACCTGATCAACAACGCCGTTAACTATACGGGCAAAAGTCTGCGTGTTCGAGTGTCTATCGTACTGAAGGAGGAGAGCGTGCGGCTTTCCGTAGCAGATGACGGAGAGGGTATTTCTCCCGATAAGATCGATAACATTTGGGATCGCTATTACCGCGTGGATAAGGTGCACAACCGTGCCGTGATCGGCACAGGTCTTGGCTTGTCGATCGTAAAGGGTATTTTGGAGGCGCACAGTGCGCTTTACGGTGTGGAGAGTGCCGTTGGCGTTGGCAGTGTGTTCTGGTTTGAGCTGCCGCTTGTAGGCAAGAGGGAATAATCCGAACCCGCCCTCAAGCCTTGCTTTTTCGCGCTTTCGGTACTTATCGCTCTTACCAAGTTCGTACTTGGCGGCGATCGCCAAGCACCAAAATCATCAAAAAAACAACTCTTGAGGGTCCCTTGGAGTTTTGAGAAAGCAAATATTTGTAGATGCGAGGGGAATTTTCGCAGTAATATGGGGATATTACAAGGAAATTTCCTGATGCAGATGCAGATATTTGCTTCTCAAAACCG